>NZ_BAAHXB010000089.1:0-23050 GCF_054657215.1 Endothiovibrio diazotrophicus | reverse complement strand
GCCTAGTCATGCCGATACCCCATCAGGGTGGCGATCAATACCAGCCGGTCGCCGAGCGGGTCCCGTTGTAGCGACAGCTCGTCGAAGCGCATCGACGGCGACTCGGTGACCGCCGCCACCAGCGCCGCCATCGCCCCCGGGTCGCCCGCCACCACCACCCGCATCGGCAGCCGCACCACCCCCCACACCCGCTCCGCCTCGCCCCAGGTGACGTTGCGCAGCTCGGTGCCGGTGGCCTGCAGCAGCCGCCCCAGCTCCTCCTGGAGGGCGGCGTAGGACTGGCCGTCGCCCTCGCCCGCCGGGGGCAGCAGCGCACGTCGCTCCTCCAGGGCCTTGCCGAAGGCCGCCGCCCGCCGGTCGATCCGCTCGCCCTCGGCGATCACCGCGCGCTCCTCGGCGATCTCCGCGCGCAGCCCGCGGGCGCGTTCCGCCCCCGCCCGCCAGTGCTCGATCGCCGGGGCGATGGCGAGGGCGTGGAAGAGCAGCGCCGCCAGTGCCAGCAGCGCCGCCCGGCCGCCGCGGGAGTGGCGGTCGAATCGCCCGACCCACCCGATATCGAAGCGCCCGCTCATCGCGCCTCCGCCGTCGATTCGATCGACGCTCCGCCCGCCGCGGCGGGACGGGGCCAGCGCGCCTCGATGCGGAAGTGTTCCAGCCCCCGCGTCGGGTCCCGCGACAGGTCGTTGCCGAAGCGGGCGTCGCGCAACGCCGTCAGTCCCTCCACCGCATGCAGGGCACGGGTCGCCTCCCGCGCCAGGCCGGTAACGGCCGCCCCGTCGGCGGTGAACTCCACCGTATGGACCCGTCCGTCCTCACCGAGCAGCGGCGCCACCGCCGCCAGCAGCTCGGTCAGCGGCGGGTTGCGCTCCAGCTCGAGCCGCAGTGCATTCCACTCCTGCCGGCGCCGCTCCATCCCCGCCAGCGTCTCGCGCAACGACGCCGACTGCCGCTGCAGTCGATCGAGTTCCGCGCGCAAGCCGTCCACCTGGCGCGCCTGCCGCCAGTCGCCTGCCACCCCGCCCAGCCACAGCCCGATCAGCGCGGCGACGGCGAGCAGCAGCGGGCCGCTGAAGCGCCCCGTCGCCGCCGCCGTCAGGCCGGGCGCC
Source organism: Endothiovibrio diazotrophicus (assembly GCF_054657215.1). Classification (NCBI taxonomy): domain Bacteria; kingdom Pseudomonadati; phylum Pseudomonadota; class Gammaproteobacteria; order Chromatiales; family Thioalkalispiraceae; genus Endothiovibrio; species Endothiovibrio diazotrophicus. The sequence goes on along the minus strand of NZ_BAAHXB010000089.1, from coordinate 21,944 downwards.
GCGGCCAGCCGTTGGGGCAGGGTGAGTCGCTGCCATTGTGCCGTGGCCAGCGGCGCGTCGAGGTGCAGGCAGCGGGGCTCTCCTCCGCCCGCCGGCAGCTCGATCGGCGACTCCCCGGGCTCCACCACCTGCACCCCGTCGCCGGCCGCCAGCCCGGCGGCGCGCAGGGCCTGATGGAGCCGCCGGGCGAACGCCTCGCGGACGAAGGTGTAGGCGTGGAAACGGCCATCGTCGCGCAGCAGATAGAGGTTGGCCCGTTCGCCGCGGGGCTGGACCAGATAGCGCCAGCCGTTCTCCGCCAGCGCCAGGCGGACCATCCGCCCCTCGGGGATCGCCACCCCGTCGCCGGGGTCGCTCCAGCTCCACACCGCATAGATCCGTTGTTCGCCGCGCTCCACCGGCCGCTCCCAGGCGAGGCCGTGGTAGTGCTCGCCGGGCAACTGCGCCGGCAGATTGAGCCGCAGCACCTGCTCCAGCGGCGAGGTGAGGCGGGCGGGGAGCTCCATCTCGGTGAAGTGGCACGCCTCCTGGGGGACGATGGTGAGCGCCGCATTGGCCCCGCCGGCGGCGGGGTGGAGCGCGCCGCGGAAGCGCACCCGGGCCAGCGGGCCGGAGCCCCCCCGTCGCGGCGCGATGCTCACAGCACCCCCCGGCGCAGCACCGTCCACGGCCGCTCCCGGCCGTCGTCGGCCAGCGCGCCGTGTCCGTGCGCGGAGGCGCGGTTGGTCTCCGGTTTCAGGTTCAGCTCCAGCCAACGACCCACCCGGCCGTGGCGCTCACCGGTCCCGCTTGGCCCGCTTGGCCCGCTTGGCTCCGCGGAAGCCTCCACCTCGATGCGCACCAAATCGCCTCCGCCTCTGCTCAAGATCACCTCCGAATTCACATGGCGCAGCGCCGCCAGCCAGGCGCGCACCGCCTCCGTCGAGTCCCGCGCCGCCAGCGAGCCGCCGCTGGCCACCTCTCCCGCCAGGGCGCGCAGCCGCGCCTCCGGCATGCCGTCCACATCCACCACATGGAACCTGTCCAGGGTCAGTTCCGGGGCGATCCGCCGGTAGAGCGGCTCGTCCATCGAGCGCAGCAGGCGCAGCTCCGCCACATCCTGCAGCAGCCGGTCGCCCCGCGGCCGGTAGGGCAGGCCGGCGGCGCGGTAGTCCGCATCCACCGCCCCGTTGAGGTGGCGCAGCCGGTCGCCCTCGGTCCAGTCGGCCAGCTCCGCGGCGATCGCTGCGGCCCGCTTCGGCTCCACCCCGCGGGCCTCCAGGTAGCGGCGGAACTCCCCCGGCACCAGCGGGTTCAGGGGGTTCAGTTTCCCACTCAATGCGACGATGCGGAAACGCAGCGTGCCTCCCCCTTGCGGCACCCCCCGTTCGTCGGGGATCGCCCAGTGCGCCAGCGGCAGCGTCCACCACTCCCCATCCTCCGTCGCCTGCGCGGTCGGGAAGAGGGGCTGCCCGGTGCCCAGGCGGTAGGTGGCCTCGGCCAGCGCGCCGTCGGCGCGCAGCTCGAGCAGCAGCCGCTGCTCCAGCAGGGCGTTGCGCTCCACCTGCTGGCGGCCGAGGGTGATCATGCTCCCCGCCAGCAGCGACAGGATCGCCGCCGCCAGCAGCGCCACCAGCAGCGCCGCGCCCCGTTCGGCGTGTTCAATCGGCCGCGGTTTGGCCATCGAGGGCCTCCCGCCAGCGCCGGTCGTCGGTGGCCTGCACGGCGAAGACCCACTGCTCCTCGCCGTCCTCCCGGCGCATCGACAGCCGCACCGCCAGCGGCAGCCGCCCCTCCAGCCGCGCCACCCAGCGGTCGTCGTCGCGAAACTCGAAGCGCTCCACCCGCCAGCGGGGCAGCCACCGCTCCCCATCCTCGCCGTCCGGCCACGGCGCCTCCAGCCGGTAGCCGCGGGCGCGCTCCACCGCCGCCCGCTCGCGCAGCCGCAGGCCGCCGTCCTCCGCGCGGCTCAGCTCCACCTGATAGGGCTCGCCGTCGGGGCGGTGGAGCAGCGGCACCGTGGTGCAGAAGGCGATGCGCCGCGGCTCGCCGTGGAAGTAGGGGCGGTAGCGGGTGCCGGCCGTTGCGCCCGTCAGGTCGATCCCCCGCGTCGGCTCCAGCCACAGCCGCAGCCCGTGGAGCGCCTCGCGCAAGGCGGCGAACTGGCGCGCCTGGTCGAACCGCTCCCCCGCCTGCTGGAGCTTGCCGAGCACCCCGCCGTAGTGGCGCACCGCGGAGAAGGCGAGCGCGGTGAGCGCCGCCAGCAGCGCCAGCACCACCATCATCTCCACCAGGGTGAAGCCGCGGGCAGGTTGGGGTGGGCGGGAGCGAAGCCCGACACGCCGCCGCCGGAGCCTCCGCGACGCACTCCGCATGTCCGCCGGTTGGGCTTCGCTGCGCTCAACCCAACCTACGGCCCTCGATCCCCCATCGCCCGGGCGGATCATCGCCCGTCCTCCCGGAGGCGGTAGTTTACCGCGCGCCAGCCGTAGCGGTATTCGCCGCCGTCGGCCCGCTGCAGGGTCAGGGTAAGTTGGAACAGGCCCACCTCGAACAAGCCCGCCGCCGCCCCGCCCCCTTCGGCGTCGGCGTGGCGCCGCTCGGACCCGCTCTCCAGCAGCTTCGCCTGCCAGCGGTAGGGGCCGCGGGCCCAGCGCCCCTCGCCGGAGTGGACGGTGAACAGCGGCTCCAGGGCGATCCGGTCCTTCAGCGAGAGCACCGCCCGCTGGCGCTCGAGCAGCCCCTCGGCCCGCTCCAGCCGGTCGGCGGCGAGACGTGCGGCCATCGCCGCGGTGGCGATCACCGTCGCCACGATCGCCATCGCCACCACCAATTCGATCAGCGTGAAGCCCCCGGACCCGCGTAGGGTGTGCCGAGGGACGAGGCGCACCACTCCGTAGAGGCTGGTGCGCCTCCTATCGTCGGCACACCCTGGCCGGGCCCGGGCGTCGTCTCTCCTAACGTCGTCTCTCCTAGCCGGCTTCATCGATCGTCACCGTGCCGTTGCCGGGCTGCTGTTGCAGGCGAAACACCGTTCCGTCGTGGTCCGCGTGCAGCGTACCGCCGGCGGTGGCGCCGTTGCTCCAGTAGCGCAGCTCCCCCTCCACCTCCAGCCGCCATGGCCCGGCCAGCTGCAGGGTCGGGCCGTCGGGCTGCAACGCCAGCCGCGCCCCCTCCGCCCGCAGGGTCAGCTCGCGCCCGCCCAGGTAGGCGGCCGACGGCGCGCCGGCGAGAAAATCGCTCATCCGGTCCAGCTCCAGATGCCGCCGGTGGCGCTCGTAGAGCCGCTGGGCCGACGGCGCCACCAGCCCGCCGATGAGGCCGACCAGCACCACCACCACCAGCAGCTCGATCAGGGTGAAGCCACGGACCTTCATCACGGCGCCAGGTCGTTGAGCGAGACCACCGCGAGCATCAGCGCGGTCACCAGCAGCCCCACCAGGGCGCCCATCACCACCACCACCGCCGGCTCCAGCAGCTTCAGCGCGGCGCGGGTGGTGCGCTCGAACTGCTCGACCCGTCCGCGGCCGAGCCGCCGCAGGGTCTCCGCCAGCCGCCCCGAGCGCTCCGCCGCCACCAGCAGCGAGAGGTCCGAGGGGGAGGCCAGCTCGGTGGCGGCCAGGGCGCCGGCCAGGGTCTCGCCCTCGCGCACCAGCTCGTGGACCACCGCCGCGGCGCGCCGCACCCGCGCCATCCGCGGCGCCTCCGTCGCCATCTTCAGCGAGCGGGCCAGGTCGACCCCACCCTCGATCATCAGCCCGAGGGCGGTGTAGTAGTTGCCGCAGTCCACCCGGCGCAGCGCCGGGCCGACCAGCGGCAGGCGGTCGGCCAGCCCGGCCAGCGCGGCGGCGCGGGCACGGAGCGCCCAGGCGATGGCGACCACCGTCGCGACGAAGGCCGCCAGCAGCCCCCCCGTCCACTCGCCGGAGAAACGCCCGAGGCCGATCAGCGCCGCCGACAGCGGCGGCAGCCGCTCGATCGCGTCGCCCGGGAACATCGCCGCGAACTGCGGCACCACCACCACCAGGATGAAGCCCAGCGCCAGCAGCGACACCGCCAGCAGCGCCGCCGGGTAGACCAGCGCCCCGCGCACCTCGTCGCGCACCCGGCGCTGGAACTCCAGGTGCTCGACGATCCGCGCCAGCGCCCGTCCGAGGGTCCCCGACTGCTCGCCCACCGCCAGCAGCTGATGGTGCAGCGGCGGCAGCTCGTGCTCGCCGGCCTGCCACGCCTGCGCCATCGCCTGCGACAGGGGAAGGCCCGCGTTGAGCCCCTCGCGCAGCGTCTGCACCACCTTCAGCTTGCCGCCGCGGCGGGTCGCCTCCTCGATGGTGCGCAGCGCCTGGAGCAGGTCGAGGCCCGCCTCCAGCAGGGTCTCCAGCTCGTCGAAGAGGTCGCGGGCGTCGTCCAGGCTGAAGGGCACGCGCAGCGGCCCGCCGTGGCGGCTCTCCAGGCTGAGCAGGGTCAGCCCGCGCCCGTGCAGCCGCTGACGGGCCGCCGCCTCGCTGTCGGCGAGACAGCCCCCCTCCAGTTCACGCCCCTCGCGGTCGAGGGCCCGGTAGCGGTAGAGCGCCATCAGATGAACCTCGCCGCCTCGCTGAGCGAGGTCTCGCCGCGCAGCACCTTGAGCAGGCCGTCACGGCGCAGGTCGGGGAGCCCCAGCTCGGTCAGCGTGGGAAGGTTCCCGCCGCCGCCCAGCCCCGTGGCCAGCCCGTCGGCCAGCCGCGCGTCGAAGGGGACGATCTCGGCGATGGTGGTGCGCCCGCGGTAGCCGGTTTCATGGCACTGCTCGCACCCCTCGGCCTCCCACCACCGCGGCTCGGCGATCCCCTCGGCGGCGGCGACGGCGGCCAGCTCCGCGGCGAAGGAGCCCGCCTCCGCCAGCGGGTGGCGGCGGCGGCAGTGGGGGCAGAGGCGGCGCACCAGGCGCTGCGCCATCACCCCGGCCAGCGCGCTCTGCAACAGGTAGTCGTGGACCCCCATGTCGAGCAGCCGCGGCAGCGCGCCGAGGGCGTCGTTGGTGTGCAGGGTGGCGAACACCCGGTGGCCGGTGAGCGCCGCCTGCACCGCGATTGCCGCGGTCTCCTCGTCGCGGATCTCGCCGATCAGCATCACGTCCGGGTCCTGGCGCAGCAGCGAGCGCAGGGCGCTGGCGAAGCTGTAGCCGATCTCGGACTTGACCTGCACCTGGTTGACCCCGTCGAGCTGGTACTCCACCGGGTCCTCCACGGTCATGATCTTGGTCTCCTCCGAGTTGAGCTCGCTGAGGATCGAGTAGAGGGTGGTGGTCTTGCCGCTGCCGGTGGGGCCGGTGACCAGGAACAGCCCGGTGGGCCGGGCGATGATCCCGCGCAGGGCGGCCAGCTGCCCCGCGGAGAAGCCGAGGTGGGTCAGCTCGTAGCGGATGTCGCGCTTGTCGAGCAGGCGCAGCACCACGCTCTCGCCGAAACCGGTGGGCACGGTGGAGACGCGCAGATCGACGTCGCGGCCGGCCACCCGCACCTCGATGCGCCCGTCCTGGGGCAGCCGCTGCTCGGCGATGTCGAGCGCCGCGATCAGCTTCAGCCGGGTGAGCACCGCCGGCTGCAGCTCCCGCGGGATGTGGTCGACGGTGTGCAGCACCCCGTCGATGCGAAAACGCACGCGCAAGGTACCGCGGGCGCTCTCGAAGTGGATGTCGGAGGCCTCCGCCTCCACCGCGCGGGCGATCACCGAGCCCACCAGGCGGATCACCGGCGCCTCCGAGGCCAGCTCGCGCAGCCGCTCCAGGTCGTCGCCACCCTCGATCTGCAGCCGGCCGGCGCCCCCCTCGATGGCCGCCAGCCGCTCCTTCAGCCGCCTGAGTTCCCGCTCCGGGGTGATCAGCGGCTCCACCCGCAGGCCGCACGCGCGCTCCACCGCAGAGATCGTGGCGAAGTCGAGGGGGTCGTTCATCGCCAGCAGCACGTGGTGCGGCCCCACCTCCAGCGGCACCGCGTCGCGGCTCGCCAGGAACCCCTCGCGCAGCGGCGCCAGCGCCACCGGCTCCACCATCGGGTCCTCCAGCTCCCACCAGGTGCGGGTGCCGAGCTGCTCGCCGAGGGCCAGGATCACCTGGCGCTCGGTGAGCGCGCCGAGGTTGACCAGGATCGCGCCGAGGCGGCCGCCGTAGCGCTGCTGATACTCCAGCGCCGAATCGAGCTGGGCCGCGGTGATCCACTCGCGGCCGAGGAAGAGCTGGCCGATTTGCGGGGCGCTGTCGTCGCTCACGCGCTCAATCCTCGGTGAACGACCGCGCGACCGCGTCGGTCAGCGGCTGCGCCAGATAGGAGAAGAGCGTGCGCTTGCCGGTCTTCAGCACCACCTCCGCCGGCATCCCCGGCACCAGCGCGAAGCCCCGCTCGCCGTCGGCGTCGGCGGTGATCCGCACCAGGTAGTAGGGCACCCCGTCGCCCTGCTCGTCGAGGCGGTCGGCCGACACCTGGCTGACGTGGCCGGCCACCACCGGGGTGGTGCGCGCCGAAAAGGCGGTGAAGCGGATGTCCGCCGCCACTCCCAGCCGCACCTTGTCGATGGCCGCCGGCGGCACCCGCGCATCCACCACCAGCGGCTCGTCCTGGGGCACGATGTCGAGGATCCGGGTGCCCGGCTGGATCACCGCGCCGATGGTGTGCACGGCGAGTCCGAGGACGATCCCCGAGGCGGGGGCGACGATGCGCGCCCGCGCCACCGAGTCGCCCAGCACGTTGAGCCGCTCGCGCAGGTCGAACAGCTCCGCCTGCACCTGCTGCAGGTCGTCGGTGACCTGGGAGAGCCGCTCCCGCCGCTGGCGCAGGATCTGCTGGCGGGTCTCGTTGATCTGCAATCCGGTGCTCGCGATGGCGGCGGCGTGGTCGCCCGCCTCGCCGCCCGCCTCGGCGGCGGAGCGCTGCAACTGGCGCAGCCGCAGCTTGTCGGTCATCCCCTTCTCGAACAGCCGCTTCAGCTCCACCGCCTCCTCGCGGTAGGAGCGTTCCAGGGTCTCCTTGCTCGCGCGCAGGCTCTCCAGCCCCTCGGCCTTCGTCTTCAACTGGTCGACGCGCTGCTCGAGGATCGCGATCTCCGAGTGGAAGGTGTCGCGGCGCGCGTCCAGCAGTTGCTCCTGCATCGTCATCGCCTCCTGCGCCCGCGGGTCCTGCTCGGCCAGCAGCTCGTCGGGGAAGCGGGCGGCGGGCGCATCGCTGCGCTCGGCCTGCAGGCGCGCCTCGCGGGCGAGCGCCGAGAAGTAGCGTGAGCGCACCACCTCCAGCTCGGCCAGCGCCTTGGTCTCGTCCAGCTCCAGCAATACGTCGCCGGCCGCCACCCGGTCCCCCTCGTCGACCCGGATCGCCTTGACGATGCCCCCCTCCAGGTGCTGCACCGTCTTGCGGTGGGACTCCACGGTGACCACCCCGGGGGCGACCACCACGCTATCCAGCTCGGCCAGTGCCGACCAGCCGCCGAACAGGCCGAAGGCGGCGAGGATGATGAGCAGGCCGAAGCGCCGCACCGGCCGGTCGTCGGTGAGCGGGGTGAGCGGCGGCAGGCTGCCGGGCGGCGGCTTTCCCGCCTCCGCGGCGCGGGGCAGCTGGGCGCCGTCGCTCGCCACCACCGCCAGGCTCCCCCGCGGCAGGGGGGCCGGCGCGGTGCGCCGCAGCGGCTTCTGCGGGTCGGTCGTTTGCGGGTGATCGTTCGGCACTTCCAATTCCACCTGAAGAAGATTTCCAACCGCAGATTTGCGCAGATGAACGCAGATTGAAAAGAGAAGAATCTGCGCACATCTGCGTTAATCTGCGGTTCACAAAAGTCTTTCGAATCCGGGTACTAGGCTCATGACGAGGCCGCCGCGTCGACCAGGATCTGGCGCGGCGGGCCGTAGGCGCGGGCGACCCCGTCGAGCAGCACCAGGATGTTGTCCGCCGCGCCGATGCCGCGTAGCCGGTGGCTGACCACGATCACCGTGGTCCCCTGCTCGCGCAGCCCGGCGATGGCCCGCTCCAGCGCCGCGTCGCCCTCCTCGTCGAGGTTGGAGTTGGGCTCGTCGAGCACCACCAGCCGCGGCTCGCCGTAGAGCGCGCGGGCCAGCCCGAGGCGCTGGCGCTGGCCGCCGGAGAGCACGCCGCCGGCCACCCCCACCCGGGTGTCGTAGCCGGCGGGCAGGCGCAGGATCATCTCGTGGACCCCCGCCATGCGCGCCGCCTCCACCACCCGTTGCGGGTCGATCTCGCCGAAGCGGGCGATGTTCTGGCTCACCGTGCCGTCGAGCAGCTCGATGTCCTGGGGCAGGTAGCCGACGTGGGGGCCCAGCTCGTCGCGGTTCCAGCCGAACACCTCGGCGCCGTCCAGGCGCACCGTGCCCGAGCGGGTCGGCCACACCCCGAGGAGCGCGCGCAGCAGGCTCGACTTGCCCGAGGCGCTGGGGCCGATGATCCCCAGCACCTCGCCGGGGGCGAGGGTGAAGGAGACCCCCTTGACCACCGGCACGTTCGATCCCGGCGGCACCACCACCGCCTGCTCCACGCTGAGCCGTCCCTGCGGTGCCGGCAGGGTCATCGTCCGCCGGCGCGGCGGGGTCTCGCGCAGCAGCCGGTCGAGTCGGTGGTAGGCGGTGCGGGCGCCGGCGAAGCCGCGCCAGCCGCCGATCATCTGATCGATCGGCGAGAGCATCCGGCCGAGGATCACCGAGGCGGCGATGAGCAGTCCGGGGGTGATCTGCTGCTCGATCGCCAGGTAGCCGCCGAGGGCGAGGATCAGCGACTGGAGCATCACCCGGAACGATTTGCTCAGCGCGGTGGCGGCGGCCGCGCGGTCGCTCGCCACCCCCTGCAGCGCGAGCATGTTGGTGTGGTGGTGGAGCCAGCGGCCGCGTACCCCGTCGACCATGCCCATCGCCTCCAGCACCTCGACGTTGCGCAGGTTGGCGTCGACGAAGCGGTGGGCCGAGGCGGCCTCGCTGTTGGCGCCGGCGAGCAGCTTGCCGGTGGCCAGCTCGCCGGCCACGGCGATGGCGCCGAGGAGCAGCCCGGAGGCGAGCGCGAAGACCCCGAACCAGGGGTGGAAGTAGAACAGGATCGCCAGATAGATCGGCACCCACGGCAGGTCGAGGAAGGCGAAGAAACCGTTGCCGGTGATGAACTGGCGGACCACGGTGAGGTCGTTCAGGGCGCGCCCGCTGGCGTTGTCGTTGCGCCGCAGGGAGCGGTCGAAGACCGCGCCGAAGAGGCGCTGGTTGAGCAGCAGGTCGAGGCGCGTGCCGACCCGCACCAGCACCTCGGAGCGGCACCATTCGAGGGCCCCCATCACCGCCAGCAGCCCCACCGCGATCAGCGTGATCATCGCCAGGGTGTCGACGCTGCGGCTGGTCAGCACCCGGTCGTAGAGCTGCAGCATGTAGAGCGGCGGCACCAGCATCAGCAGGTTGACCGCCATGCTGAACAGCGCCGCCGCCAGCAGCGAGCGGCGGCAGCTTCGGAGGGCGAGGAGGAGGTCGGAGGTCATGCTCTGCGGGGGCTCCCTGCGGGTCAGGCGGCGGCCGGCTCGGCCAGCCGCTCCAGGTGGGGCGAGGGCGTGAGGCCGTTGTCGCGCAGGAAGTCGCGGTGGTGCCCGGCACGGGCTTGCCGCACCCGGTCGAAGTGCGCCCCGTCGGCGGTGCTCCAGCGCGCCGCCTCGGCCAGTTGCAGCGGGTTGAGGCGCAGCGCGTCGTCCACCCACAGCGCCTTCACCGCGGTCTCCGCGCACAGCTCGCGGGTGCGCGCGTCGATGCTCACCACGCAGCCGGGGACACCCGCCTGGATGGCCAGGGCAACGCCGTGGTAGCGCGGCCCCACCACCGCGTCGAAGTGGCGCAGGAAGCGCATCCAGTGGGGCACGTCGAGGAAGAGGTGGGCGTGCTGGACGAACCAGCGTTCCAGCCCCGGCGCGTCGAAGCGGCCGCCGTAGGTCTGCAGCAGAAGATGGACGGTGTCCGCGTCGAGCCGCGCCCCCTCGCCGAGGGCGAGCTGGAACATCGCCAACGGGTGCTGGAGGAGGTAGGCGCCGTCGCGGAACTCCACCAGGTCCACCAGCATCCGCTCCAGCGGCGCCGAGCGGGCGTGCCACGGGTTGCCGGCGGCGCTCGCCACCCGCTCGAAGGGGCCCGGGCGCTGATTCGCCACCAGCTCGGCGCCGAGGGCGGGGCGCGCCGAGATCATCAGCGACGGGCAGCCGGTGACCGCGCACTCCACCCCGAGGCGGGCCAGCAGCTCGCCGGTGAAGCCGCCGCGCACCGCGATGTTGGGCCGCGCCGGCGCCTCGCGCAGCCGGCCCACCACGTCGAGCAGCTCGCGGGTGCCGGCGGGGATCTCCGGGACCTCGTGGTAGTCGTCGGCCTGGGCGCCGAGGCCGATCAGGGTCACCGGCAGGTCGAAGTCGCGCAGGCGGTCGGCCCAGCCGGCGAGATCGACGTGGGCACCGAGCTGGTTGGCGCAGCACACCACCAGGTGGTCGAACTGTTTGCGCATCGCCTCCGCCGGCCACGCCCAGGTGGCCGGTTCGAGCGGGTTGCCGAGCATCCGCTCGATGCCGAAGACGTAGGCCAGGTTGCCGCTGTTGCCGCCCACCGCCACGTTCAGCGCGGCGGCGCTGCCCTCGATGAAGCCGTCGCGGCGGTAGGCGGCGAGGCCGGGCAGGTTGTCGAGCAGGCCGATCCGTTTCATCGCCGTGTCTCCCCGTCGCGGGCGGGCAGGGCGCGGATCAGGGCGAGGTGTTCCGCCACCACCTGCGCGGCGGCGGGCGGCGGCGTGATCCCCGCGCGCAGCCGTTGCCACAGCGCCCGCTCGGTGGCCGCTTGGCGCAGGGCATCGGCCCAGCGCGGGGCGCTGCCGACGGCGACGTGCAGGCCGTCCACCCCATGGCGCACCTTCTCGGCCATGCCGCCGATGTCGCTACACAGCACCGGGCGGCCGTGGGCGAACGCCTCCTGGATCACCATCGGCGAGTTCTCCCACCAGGTGGAGGGGATCACCACCCAGTCGATGCCGGCCATCCGCGAGGCCAGTTCGCCGGCCTCGTAGGCGCCCGTCCAGCCGAGCACGCCGCGCGCCTCCAGCGGCTCGGCGAGCCGCTGGAGCTGTTCGCGGAATTCCGGCTCCTGGTGGTCGAGGTTGGCGCCGTGCAGTTCCAAATGGATTCGCGGCGCGTCATCGCCGGCGGTGGCCAGGTCGAGGGCGCGGAGCAGCACCTCGAGCCCCTTGAAGGGGGTGATCTGGCCGAAGAAACCGAAGCGGTCGGGGGGCGTGTCGGCGTCCCGCCCGTCCACCGGCGCGGCCGGCCGCTGGACGTTTTCGATCACCGCCATGCGCTCCGCGGGGAGGCCCCACTCGACATACCGCCCGGCGAGGAAGCGGGAGGGGGCGACCAGGGCGTCCAGCGCCGCCAACTGCTGCAGCAGGAAGCGCTTGCGCAGCCACAGCGCCTCGCGCGACACCTCCGGGAAGCAGCCGTGACAGGCGTCGAGGGCGTCGCGGTGGCAGCGCCGGTGGGCGCCGGTGGTGACCATCTGGCCGTTGTGCGGGCAGATCGCCATGAACTCGTGGAGGGTGAACAGCCGCCGGGCGTCGGGGCAGGCGTGGCGGGCGGCGCGCAGCAGCTCGATGCCGAGGTGGCTGAAGTGGTGGAAGTGGACCACGTCCGGGCGCAGCGCGTGCAGCCACGCCTGGAAGCGCTCCACCGCGCGCAGCCGCTGGCTGCCGCGGAACAGCAGCCAGTCGTCGATGGTCTGCTCGATCAGGTATTCGCCTTCGGTCCCCTCGCTGAAGGGGCGGATGGTGCCGTCGCCCTCCCCGTCGGGCGACACGCGGGCGAGGAACCACGCCGCCTCCACCTCGGGGTGGCGGCGATAGGCCTGGAACAGGTTGTGCGCGGCCACCTCGCCCCCCCCCGCCCGGAGGGCGGGGTGGCCGTGGGCGACCACCACGATGCGCAGGCCGCTCATGGGCTTCCCTCCCCGTGGCCGGCCGCCGCTTCGAGGACCGCGCCCCAGCGCCGGTGGTGGCGCACCGCGTTCCAGATCACCACCTTCTGGCGGAAGCCGCCGTCGCCCACCGCGGCTAGCGACTGGCGCTCCAGGTGGGTCAGGGCGACGCCGCGCAGCAGGCCGCTGCCGAGCCCCGCGGCGAGATACTTCAGGCACAGGTCGGAGTCCTCGAAGTCGCCGATCAGGTAGCCCTCGTCGAAGCCGCCGAGGGCCAGGAATTGCTCGCGGCGCACGGCCATGCAGGCCCCCGAGACCGCCGGCCGTTCGCGCACCTCCCGCTCGTCGCCCTCCTCCTCGACCAGCGCCAGCCCCTGGCCGGGGTGGCGGTTGATCCAGATGCCGAAGGCGGGCTCGAAGGCGAACTCGATGCCGTCGTGCTGGAGGCCGCCGTCGATGGTGCGCAGGCGGGCGCCGACCACGCCGAATTCGGGGTGATGGGCGAGGGCCTCGGCCAGGGCGTCGGCCCAGCCGGGGCGCTGCGGGAAGAGGTCGCTGTTGAAGAGGATCAGCGTCGCGCCGCGGGCGAATCGGGCGCCCAGGTTGCAGGCCCCGGCGAAGCCGCGGTTGAAGCGGCCGGGGACGATCGAGAAGGGCACCCGGTAGAGGGCGTGGAGTTCCGCGGCGGCGCCGAGCAGTGGGGAGGCGATGCGCGGGTCGTCCACCACGTAGATCAGCTCCACCTCGCCGTGGAACGCCGGGTCGGCGGAGAAGGCGAGGAGCTGGTGCTCGACGAAGTCCCAGCGGCCGTAGAGCGGCACCACCACGCTGATCCGCGGGGCGTCGGGCAGGCGACCGTAGTCGATCCGCCGCTCCTCGATTTCGGCCAGCGCCTCGCGCTCGGCGCGCAGCCGCGCCTCCACCAGCGCCAGGTCGTGGCGCGCCGCCCGTGCGGCGTAGCGTGGCATCGCCACCGGGTGGGCGAACAGCCGGCGGACGAACTCCGCCGGGTGCGGCGCGGGTTGGCAGGGGGCGGTGGCCGCGGGGTGGAGGCCATCCACCGCGCAGCACACCAGCCGCACCTTGGCGGTGGGCGCCACCGCGCAGTGCAGCACCGCGGCGAAGGGGATGGTGGGGGGCTCGTCGCCCGGCTGCGCCGCCTCCTCCGGCGGCTCGGCGGCGAGGGATTCGTCGCCCTCGACGGGGGTCCACTCCCCGTGGTCGCCGACCAGGTAGTAGCGGGTGGCGGGGCCCGCCCGGCGGAGCCGTCCGGCGGCCGCGACGCCGACCCCCTCGACCCACAGGGCGTCATCGATGGCGCCGAGCCGGGGGTGGTCGCCGAAGCCGTCAAGCATCCCCTTGAGCAACTGCCCCCAGCGCGGTGACTCGAGCAGCACCGGCAGCAGGCGGGGGAGGATGGTGAACTGCTCGCCGAGCAGGGTGGCCAGCGGATCGGCGGCGGCGTCCGCCGTGATCGCCGCCGCGCACTGCTCCGGCGGGGCGCCGAAACGGAACGGCAGCGCCGTCGTCCCTTCCGCACAGCGGGCGGCGGCGACGAAGCCGGTCACCGCGTGGCCCAGGTGCTCCTCCGCGTCGGCGCGCCGCAGCGCGATGCGGCGCAGTTCCGTGGGCAGGTCGAGTTCGGCCGCGGCGCTGTGCCAGCCGCTGAGCAGGGCGATGCCGCCGACGGCCGCCGCGCGGTCGATCTGGAGCACCGCGCCCCCCTCCAGGGTCCATGACCAGGGGGCCGTCGGCGGCCCGTCGGCGGGTGCCCCCGCCGCCCCGGTGAAGGGCAGGTCGGTCCCGAGCAGGTCGCTGGTGCCGTCTCCCCGGCGGTCGAACTCGTCCATCGAACTCATCCTTCGCTTGCGTCTCGCGCGCTCATGGGTGGGACGTGCTGCGGGTGGCCGGTGGCGCCGCGTTCCAGCGCGTCGAGGGTGTGGCGCGCCTCAGGGTAGTCGGGGAGGCGCTCCAGGGCCAGGCGCAGGTGGCGCTTCGCCTCCTCGGTGCGGCCCCGTTGCAGCAGCAGGTTGGCGAGGTTGTTGTGCGGCTGGGCGAAGTCGGGGCTCAGCTCGATCGCCTTGCGGTAGGCCTGCTCGGCCTCCTCCAGGCGATCACAGCGGCGCAGCGCGACGCCGAGGTTGTTGTAGGCGTAGACGAAGTCGGGGCGCAGGCGCAGCGCCCGCTGGTGGAAGCCGATCGCCTTCTCCAGCTGACCGCGGTCCTGGAACAGCATGCCGAGGTCGTTGAGCAGCTCCGGGCGCTCCGGGTCGAGCAGGATCGCCTGCTGGATCAGCGCCAGGGCGTCGCCGTGGCGGCCGGTGCCGCGCATCACCAGGGCGAGGCCGTGGAGCGCCGCCGGGTGGTCCGGGTGGTCGCCGAGCAGCGCGCGGTAGACCTGTTCGGCGTTGCCCCAGCGCCGCTGCCGGCGCAGCCGCTCGGCCAGCGCCAGTTGCGCCTGCTGCGGATCGTCGTGGCCGCGGGCGGCGGCGAGCCGCTCGATGTGCTGTTTGAGCTCCGCCGAGGGGAAGTGGCGGTCGGCGCGGCGGAACTCGTCGAGGGCGCGGTCGGGGCGGCCGAGGCCGAGCTGGGCCTGGCCGAGCTGGGCGCGCATCGCGGCCTTGCCGCTCGGGTCGGCGTCGGTGGCCTCCAGCTTCTCCACCATCGGCGCGAGCAGCGCTTGCGCCTCGCCGCAGCGGCCGGTGCGGTTGAGGGTGATCGCCATGCCGAGGGCCGCGGCGGCGTTGCCGGGACGTTGCGCGAGGGCTTCGCGGTAGAGCGTCTCGGCGGTGGCGAAATCGAACTGCTCGAGTTTCGTCGCCGCCTTGCGGATCAGGTTCTTGAATGAACTTTCCATGGGTCTATGGGCACCGTAGGGCGGATAAGCGATAGCGCATCCACCAACTGCTCGGACGGGGTGATCCGCTCCGGGTGGTCGTAGCCTTCGTTTTGGTGGATGCGCTGCGCTTATCCACCCTACATTTCATCTCCGTGACCATGTTCATGCGCTTCGGCTCCACGGGGCCAGCCGGTCGAACAGCTGGCGGTAGCGGGGGTAGGCGACCCGTTCGAAGTCGAACCGCTCGATCACCGTGCGTCGCGCCGCCGCGCCGAGGGCGCGGTAGCGCGCGGGGTGGGCGAGGCCGTCGATGGCCCGCTCGGCGATCGCCTCGGTGTCGAAGAACGGCACCAGCAGTCCGTTCACGCCCTCCTCGATCACCTCCTCCACCGGCCCGGTCTGCGAGCCGATCACGAGGCAGCCGGCGGCCATCGCCTCCAGCGCCGACCAGGAGAGGACGAACGGGTAGGTGAGGTAGAGGTGGACCCGCGAGACCTGGAGCACCTGCAGGTAGCGGTCGTAGGGGAGGGGGCCGGTGAAGTGGACCCGCGTCAGGTCCAGCCGGTCGGCCACCTCTTCCAGGTAGCGCTGGCGGTAGCTCCGCCCGTCGGCCGGCGGGCGGCCGTAGCTGACCCCCTCCTCGCCGACGATCACCACCCGCGCGGCGGGCCGCGCGGCGAGGATCCGCGGCAGCGCGCGCATCAGCTGGTGGAAGCCGCGGTAGGGCTCCAGGCTGCGGCTGACGTAGGTCAGCACCTCGTCGCCGGCGGCCAGGGTGGTGCCGTCGTCGAGGGTGAGGCGGGCGTCGGGGTCGGGGGCGACCCGGTCGGTGTCGATGCCGTCGTGGATCACCTCGATGGTCGGCCGGTAGGCGGCGGGGAAGCGCGAGCGCTGCCACTCGGTGGGGGAGAGGCGCTGGTCGCACGCCTCCAGCGCCAGCTGCTGGGTGACGTTGAGCGTGCGGATGCGGAACAGGTCGTTGACCCGGATCGGGAATTCCGGGTCGAAGCCGGCGTCGGCGCCGCGCGGCTGGTAGTAGAACTCGAACAGCCCGATCACGCTCGCCGACGGGAACAGGTCCTTCAGATAGAAGGCGTCGCCCCAGCCGGGGTGGGCGACGATCAGGTCGGGTTCGAAGCCGTCGCGCTTCAGCGGCAGCAGCCGCTCGACCACCCGCATGCCGCGGCGCACCGCGCCGTCGAGGCTGCGCACGAAGGGGTGGGGGGCGCCGGCGGCGTCGGGAACGGGGTCCGGCGAGGGGTAGCCGATCACGCCGGGACACTCGCGGGCCTCGTCGCGCATCCAATGTTGGTCGCCGATGGCCTGCACCCGGAATCCCGCCTCGCCGGCGAGGCGGCCGGCGAGGCGGCGGAACTGGCCGGGAAAGCTAGGATGCACGAACAAGACGTCCATCGCCCTCCTCCCCGTTCTCCATCGCTTCCAGTGCCGCGTGCACGCCGTGGCGCAGGGGGTCGTCGTCCGCCGGCCCCTCGCGCAGGTCCTGGTCGGTCTCCCGTAGCCGTGCCGCGAGCAGTTCGCGCAGCGGCTCGACCCAGCGGGCGGGCGGCTCCTCCGGCGGCGGTTCCCACGCCGCCGGCGGCGGCGGCCGGTGGCCGGCAGCGGGGCGCGGCGACAGCCTCACCTCGGCGCCCATCCGCCGGGCGAGCCACAGCCACAGCGAGCGGTAGCCGTCGCGGTGCTCCTCCGCGGAGGCGTGGACGTGGACCGTCGCCGCCCGCCGGAACAGGGTCTCCGGCAGCCGGTCGCACCCCGCGGCACCGGCACCGGCACCGGCACCGTCGTCGGGGACGACGGCGCCGCGGCGGATCTCGTAGACCCCGGCCGGGGCGCCGGCGATCAGCGAGCGGCGGTCGGCGCTGCCGGGGAGGTGGAGGTCGATGGACTCCAGGTCGCGCCGCTCGCGGCGCGCGGCGGGGCGCGCGGCCTCCCCGTCGGCCGCTCCGCCCGCCGGCTCGTCCGCCGGCAGCGGCGGGCGGAACAGCACCTGCCGGCCGTCGGTGTGGGCCCGGAGCCGCTCGGCGGCGCTCTCGGAGGCGACCCACAACTGGTCGAACAGGGCCAGGGTGTGGGGGCTCAACCGGTCCTCGGCGGCGACGATCCACAGCACGTTCAGCGCATCCTCGCGCCGGCGGCAGGAGGCTTCACCGAGGCCGTGGAGCTGGAGGTAGACGTCGGCCACCCGCGGGGAGCGATCCCACTCCTCCTGCGGCACCAGCCAGGCGGCGGCGCCACCCTGCTGGAGCCGCTGGCGCAGCCCCTCGCCGATCCGCCACGACTCCGGCCGGGCGGCGGACTCCTCCGCCGTGCAGGGGACCAGGATGGCCACCCGCAGCAGCGCCGCGGCGGCGCTCCACAACCTCTCGTGGGGGCACGCCGGGTCGAGCCGCGGCAGGCCGGCGTCGGCCGGTGAGGTGATGCCGCCGTCGAGGCGCAGGTCGAACTCGGGCCACCAGCGCTGGACGCGCCAGCGCTCCAGCGCGCCGTCGACCAGGGCGACGCGGATCAGGTCGCCACGGGCCCCGCGCAGCCGGGTGAGGTCGTAGCCGGGGTCGCAGACCACCAGCAGGTGGAGGTCGTCCACGGCGTACCAGTCGCGCTCCGGGGTGAGGGCGACCACCCGGCAGCGGGGGTGGGCGGCGATCAGCCGGCGAGCCATCCGCCCGACCTCGGTCAGGGTCGGGCCGTCCCCTTCGTAGGCGGGGTTGTCGGCCACCGCGAAGCCGATGGCGAGCGCTTCGCGGGTGCAGTGGCCGCGCCCCTCCAGGAGGTCGCTGCGCCACTGCTGCTTCAGCCACAGACCGAGGCGCTCGGCGAAGATCGAGCTGTTGTGGCCGTGGTGGTCGCGCACGCCGCGCTCGCGGCCGGTGAGGCGGGTGTGGCCGTGGCGGTGCAGCGCCACCAGGTCGTTGCGGCAGAGGATCGGCTGCTCCAGCCGGGCGCTGAGGCGCAGGCAGAACTCGACGTCCTCGTAGCCGTAGAAGTAGCGCTCGTCGAAGCCGCCGACCCGCTCGAAGTCGCGCCTGCGGCAGAGCAGGACGGCGCCGGTCGCCGCCGGCACCTCCTGGGGGCTGTATTCGTTCTCCTCCGCCCCGCCGTCGGGGCTCGCCTCGTACGGCCAGTACTGGGCGCCGACCAGCTTGAAGCGCACGCCGAGGTGCTGCACCTCGGGCAGATGGTGTTTTTCGTCCTTGATCAGCTTGATGCCCACCGCCGCCACCGGGCGGCTCTGCAGGGTGGCGACCATCGCCGGCAGGGCGTCCTGCACCCAGACGATGTCGTTGTTGAGAAACAGCAGGTGGTCGCCGCGGGCAGCGGCGGCGCCGCGGTTGCAGGAGGCGGAGAAGGAGTCGTTGTAGTCCAGCGCGATCACCCGCAGCGGCAGCCGCGCGCGCCACCGTTCGAGCATCTCGCGGCTGCCGTCGCGGGAGTCGTGGTCGATGACGATCAGTTCGGCGGCGACCCCGCGATGGTGGCGGCGCCAACTGGCGAGCAGGCGCTCCAGCACCTCGCGGCCGTTGCGGTTGAGGATCACCACCGACACCTGCGGCGGTTCGGTCGCGTCGGCGGGGGGCGGGACCCGGTCGAGCTCCGCCTCGGCGGGGGGGGCGAAGGGGCGCTGGTGGCGCGGGAAGTGGACCGCCATCGGCGACTCGGTGAGCGGGGTGCCGCTGCGCGCGCAGGCCACCGCCACGCTGTGCGGGCGGCCGTCGCGCAGCACCGCCGGGGTGTCGTAGCGGAAGCCGTAGGCGCCGGCCGCCTCCGGCGCGATGCCGGCGTGGCGGGCGACGTCGTCGCGCTGCTGGTTGGGGCGGAAGGAGTGGAGTCGCCGGCCGTCCACCAGCAGGTCGAGGTCCACCGCCCGGCCGGGGTGGTCGAAGTCCACCGCCCAGCCGGCGAAGTGGTCCGCCTCGACCCGTTCGAGGCGGCCGGCGAAGCGCTCCCCGGTGCCCTCGCCGGGGTCGAGGCGCAGCGCGGTGCCGGCGCATTCGAAGTGGGGGGGCTCGCCTCGCCAGTCGCCCTCCGACGCCCGTTCCAGCGCCTCGCGCGCCAGGTGGAAGCGCGCGGTCAGCGCGGCGTCGTCGCGGCCGCGTTGGGGATCGGCGGTGAGCGGGATGCGCGCCAGGGTGCGCTCCGTTCCCGGTTCGCGGACGATCACCGGCGGCAGGGCGCGGCGGGCGTTGCGGAAGGCGACCCAGCCGGTGAAGCCGCGCTCGCCGCGGATCACCTTGCCGAAGGTGTCGCCATGGATGAAGTGCCCCTCGCGCGGCGGCGGGTCGGTGGGCAGGCGCCACTCCGGCACCCGCACCGTCAAGCGGTGGGGGAAGCCGTCGAACAGCGCCTTGGGCAGCGTCAGCAGGAAGCCGCAGTCGTCCCGCGGCGGGCGTCCCAGTTCGAGCGTATCCTGCGGCGGGAGGTGGAAGCCGGTGGTGGCCTCCGCCGTGTGCCGCTCGCTCTCCAGGCGGACGGTGACGCTCGCCCGCTCGGGGTCGAAGGCCCAGCCGCGGATGAAACCATCGCGGATCAGAATCCCGGAGAGGATGCGTTTGCGGTTCACGCTGGCTGATCCATTCCCGTCGTATCGTCAAGGTGAAAAAGCCGCCCGTCGCCGCCGCGGCGGCGACGGGGGCGGACGGCATCCGGAGCCGCGGGCGACGCGGGTGCTTACAGGTCGAACGATAGCATGTCGGCGGAGATCTCCTCGGTGGTCACCCCGAGCAGGGTGATCGAGGCGTACTCGCCGAAGTGGACGGTGAAGCCGTTGTCGACCTGCTCGATCGAGGTGATGTAGCCGGCGAGCTGCTCGTAGGAGGTGATGCCTTCGACGTTGAAGGCGAAGTGGTCGCCGTTGGGGTTGAAGTCGGAGACCCGGAAATGGCCGGTGTCGACGAAGCCGAAGGTGTCGTCGCCGACGCCGCCGATCAGGGTGTCCTGGCCCGAGCCGCCCACCAGGGTGTCGTTGCCGGTGCCGCCGACCAGCGCCTGGTTCTGCACGTCGCCGATCAGCGCCATGCCGCTGGCGTTGTCGCCGCGCACCACGCCGTTGCCGGCGAGCACCACGCCGCCGGCGTTGTGCACGGTGACCATGCCGTTGCCGACCGAGTCGTCCATCACCACGCCCAGCACGTCGTTGTTGGTCGCCTGCAGGGCGACGCGGGTGGAGTGGTTGCCGCCGTCGTTCTGCTCGACCAGCTGCACCAGGCGGAAGCTGCCGTCGCCGCTGCTGTCGTCGGCGCTCTGGGTGTCGTTGCCGAAACGGTTGGCGACCAGCCGCGCGCCCTGGTTGAGGACGTTGACCTGCTGCTGGAACTGGCCGCTGTCGTCGCCGGCATAGGTGTCGTGGATCAGCTGCTGCAGGTAGTTCCGTCCCTCGTTGGTGGTGAACTCCTGGGCCGGCCCCTGGTAGGTGAGGGCGACGTTGCCCGGCAGGGTGGCGCCGAGGTTGACGACGCCGTCGTCGAGGGTGCCGGAGGCGCCCGTGGCGCTGGGCAGCACGGCGCCCACGTGGGTGCCGTCGGTGCGCGAGCCCTGCACCGCCACGGAGCCGCCGAAGACGACGCCGTCGGTGTTGGCGGTGGTGCCGCCGGTGTCGGCGGTGCCGCCGCCCAGCACGGCGTCGATGATGGAGATGACCGTCGGGTCGACCTGGTGGGTGTCGAACCCGGAAGTGTCGTGGTCCCCTCCGACTACAGATTCTGTGATCGCCATATGCGATTCCTCACTATTGCTCAGCTCGAATGGATCGGACCCGCCCCGCCGCCGGCCGTGGGGCCGGGGCGGCGCGCAGGTGGTGCGGCCCGCGCGCCGAGGGGGCCGGGTTGCCTCAGACGGTAGCCCTTACTGGGTCACCACCACGTCGTTGGAGGAGGCGTCCTGGCGCACCGCGCGGACCGGGATCACGCGGCTGCCGCGGGGGCTGCGCTGGATCGAGACGACGTTGAGCTTGAACGCCTTCAGCGTGTCGTATTTCGTCGTGTCGTACAGGTAGTTGGTGCCGAGGCCCTCGACGACGAAGTCGACGTCCATGCGCTGGGCGACGCTGCTGGCGGTGTAGCCGGCGTCCACCATCTTGGTGCGCACCTCGTAGCCCCAGAGGAGCAGCTCGCCGCTGGCGGGGACGCTGCCCATCTTGACGAAGTTGTCGCCGCTGATCTGCTTGGCGCGGGCGTAGACGTCGAAGCTGGTCTTGCCGATCTCGTCGCCGGTCGCCATGCCGCCGGAGAGGTCGACGCCGATGCGCACGAACTGCTCGTAGACGTCACGCCCGGACCACAGATAGTTGGGGCGGAAGCGGGCGCCCTTGTAGCCGCTGACGATGCACAGCCCCTGGTCGCTCCCGAAATCGCCGCCCAGCCGGCCGATGTTGAAGGCGCCCTTGGTGGTGGCGGTGACGCCGCCGCTGGTGGCGGAGTGGGTCGCGTAGTAGACGCCGGGGGTCAGCGCGGTGGTGCCGTTGAAGACGATCTTCACTTGGCGCTTGGCGCTGTAGACCGCATCGTTGGAGCTGTCGGCCGGGTCCCAGGTGAGGGTGGCCTTGTTGTTGGCGGTGTCGAGGGTGAACTTCTCGTCGGCGTCGAAGGTGCCGGAGTTGTCCAGGTCCCAGTGGATCGAGCTGACCGCCGCCATCGCGCCGTGAATGGTGCTGGTCACACTCACCTGGCCGGCGGTGAAATCGGTCCAGTTGGTGATCTTGCCGGCGTCGATCCCCGTTTTGCTGTAAGCCAGATCGTTGGTGGTGACGCTGTCGGCGATCCCGAGCTGCATCGCCGGCAGCGTCGCGTCGGCGTCGTCGTAGCTCTGGCCGCTGGCGGTGTTTTTCGGCTCGGCGCAGATCAGCCGGGACTCGGAGCGGACGTAGCTGGAGAGGTACTTGGTGTCGCTGACGTCGATGGTCTCGGTGACGGCGGTGAATTTGGGGTCGAGCAGCGGCGCGGCGGCGCGGGCGATCAATGCGAAGCCGGTGGTGGAGGTGCCGGTGATCGCCGCGGTGAAGTCGCCGGTGGCGTCCTGGTTGATGATCCAGGTGGGGGTCTGCGCGGTATTGCCGTCGCTGTAGCTGTGGGCCGAGCTGCTGGCGGCGTCCTTGCTGCGCACCACCACCACCTGGGCGTCGGCGGCGATGGCCGCGGTGGTGGTGAAGGTGAGCACGCTGTCGCCGGC
>NZ_BAAHXB010000088.1:0-23368 GCF_054657215.1 Endothiovibrio diazotrophicus | reverse complement strand
AGAGGAAGACGTTTCCACGCGGAGCGTGGAAACGAGAGAAGGGAGGGATAAAAGCGCGGCATGGTCCGCCCGTCGCCGGCCGGGGTCGCTACCGCCCCCGACCGGCAATCGGTCACCCGGCGACCGCTACCGCGGCACCCCCGAGAGGAGATTCTCGACCGCGTGGCACACCGCGCCGGAGCGGGTCTGGTCACAGTCCACCGGCTGCGGATTCTCGGTGTAGGGCATGCGACAGTTGCCACTCTGCCGCGCATCGGGTTCGCAGCCCGCCTCGATCTCGTCGCGGGCGAGCAGCGCGATCTGCAGCAGGCACTCCATCACCGCCGGGTTGATGTTGATGTTCATCGGAAACGACTTGAGGGCGTAGATCACCGCCTTCGGATCGGCCCCGTCGGCGTTGTAGTTGGTCTTGCGGAAGCCGGAGGTGTAGCTGACGTAGGGGCCGTAGTGCCCCTCGTGCAGTTTCCCGTCGCGGAACCACTGCCACAGCAGGTCGCCGATCTGCGCCTGCAACTCGTTGTGCTTGATCAGCTCCGCGCGCGCCTCGGGACTCGGGTCGTTGAGCTCCTTCTCGTACTGCGCCGCGGCGTCCACCCCCTTGGGATAGAGGCGGAACAGGGTGACGAAGCCGTGGTCGTCGGCGTTGACGCAGACCGCGGTCTCCTCGGAGGCGATGCGGTGGCGCAGGTACTCCTCCATCTCCAGCACGCCGCCGAGCATCGACTGGAACCCCTCGGCGCCGAAGTACTGCAGCGTCGCCCAGCCGGCCATCGAATAGGAGCCGGAGCGGGAGACCTCCAGGGTGAAGAGGCCGGGGTTGTAGCAGACCCGGTCCTGCAGATAGGCGGAACCCGGACGGGTCATCAGCTTGCGGAAGTGGTTGAGGTCCTTCATCACGAAGATCGAGCAGTTGTAGGGGGCCCAGCCGGTCTTGTGGAAGTCGCAGCCCACCGCGTCGGCGTATTCGATCTCGCTGATCCGCGCATGGTTGTGTGCGACATTCTTCAGCGTCTCGTCGCTGAAGCCGAGCGGGTTGGCATCGAAGTCGTAGTCGCGGAAGGTGAGCCACGACCAGCCGATCACCGCGTCGCAGTAGAGCAGCGGCTTGCTGCCGTTGGGGTTGGGGTACTTCTCGATTAGCCCCCGCACCGCCTTCGGCGAATCGATGGCGAAGGCGTCGGTGGTGCCCATGGTGCAGATCACCGCGACGATCGGGGTGCCCGCGGCGTGCAGCTCCTGCATCACCTTCTCCAGCGCCGGAATGCTCATCGCGTTGGTCTCGGGATCGGTCTCGATCTCGATGATGTTGTCCATGCCGAGCCCGCTCCAGTCGGTGGAGTTGAGCTTGCAGTAGTGGCCCTGCTGGGAGACCAGCAGCTTGGCGTCCTCGCGGATGCCGGTGCAGCGGGTCTGCTCGCCGAGGGAGTGGGTGATGGCGTACTTGACGCCGTAGAAGTAGCAGCCGGAGCCGCCGAAGGTGTAGACCCCGCCGGCCTGTTCCGGGTCCCAGCCGATCAGGCTGGAGAGGATCGCCGCGGTCTCCATCTCGGACTTGAGCACGTTCCAGGCGTACTCCCCCTCGATGATGTTGGGGCTGTAGAGGTCGGTCATCATCGCCGCGATGATCCCCGCCTTGTTGGCCGGCGGGATGACGTTGGGCATGGTCAGCGGGTGGTTCCAGTTGGGCATCCCCTGGAACAGCTCCACCGCCTTGCGGTTGACCTCGGCGAGGCTCGCCCCCTTCTGCGGCAGGCGCGCCGCGGTGACGTCGCCGTAGTAGGGCCCCTTGGGATCGCTGCCCAGATAGGCGGGGCCGTCGGCGGCAGGCTTCAGCGCGCTCAACTCATTGATCGCCTCCCCGACTTCGACGGCGAAGGGGTCGGCCCCGGCCGCCGCGTAGTAGGTCGGAAAGGCCCCGACCATCTGCGCACGGACCTTCGCCCACTCGGCGGCGAGCTCGCCGATGCTTCCATCTTCATTCCACATTGCGCCCAACTTGGCAATTTCCATGGTTCGACTCCTGGGTGGTTGTGAATCGTCTCTCTTCTTCTCCGGCGACCGGTCGCGGCGACGAGGCATGCGAGCGGCTCGCACAGGATAGGCCCTCCCGCCCGATCCGCGGTGTCGCCCCCGCGACTTTGACGCCGGTCACCCGCAACGAGCCAATCTCCTGCCGGTCCACCAACCCGCGCGCTACGGCAACACCATCGACCGTTTCACCACCCGCGGTACGAAGCGCAGGGCCACGCCGTTGTTGCAGTAACGCTTGCCGGTGGGCTCGGGACCGTCATCGAAGACGTGGCCATGGTGGCCGCCGCAGCGGGCGCAGTGGTATTCGGTGCGCGGCCAGACCAGCCGGAAGTCCAGCTCGGTCTCGAAGGCGTCGGGCAGGGCGGCGTAAAAGCTGGGCCAGCCGGTGCCGCTGTCGTACTTGGTGGCGCTGTCGAACAGCGGATGGCCGCAAGCGGCGCAGTGGTAGGTGCCCTCGCGCTTCTCCTTCAGCAGCGGACTGGTCCACGGCGCCTCGGTCCCCTCCTCGCGCAGCACGTGGTACTGCTCGGGGGTGAGGCGGCGGCGCCACTCGGCGTCGCTCCGTTCCAGGCGTTCGACCTGTGGGGAGGTCTCCGCCTTGACGCGGCGGGCAACCAACGGGAGCAGCAGCAGGCCGGCGAGGCGGGTGGTGAATTGACGTCGTTTCATGGCGGTCTCCTCGGCAACGGAATTGGGGGGATTGAAGCGCTCGGCAAGAGTTCGATCAGGGCGACCTGCCGCGTACCACTGTCGAGGGTGACCTCGCCGGCCGCGGCGGCGGAAGCCGCGCCGAGGGCGAGCAGCAGGGTCCAGGTGGCGAGGCGTGGTGCGGGCATGACGGGTTCCCTTATCTCCGGTTCGGCCGCGTCGATCGCGCGGCGTTACCCTCTTTACGCCGGAGGGGGAAAAGGAGATTCAAGATCGCACGACCCGCCCACTTCGATTAGAGTTATCCGCCAGCACCAACCCGGGACCGCCGCCGATGGAACCGCAGATCCCCACCCGCCCCCTCTCCCCCACCGCGACCGAGAGCCGCCTGCAAGCGCTCTTCGACGAGGAGGTTGTCAAACAGAACGACCGTCTCGACGATCTCGCCCGCCAGTTGATCACCCTGGAGCTGGCGATCCCCGGCGTCTACGCCGCGGCGCTCAAGCTGGTCGCCGGACGGGCGGCATCGATCGGCGCCCCGTGGCCGGTGATCGCCGCCTTCACCCTCTGGTTCATCGCCCTCGGCGGCACCCTCGCCGCCCTCTTCCCGCTGCGCCGCCGGGTGGACCCCAACCTGATCCGGCGGCGCGACAGCGTGTGGGAGGAGGAGCCGCTGGCGATCGAGGAGTTCTACCAGCGCTCCGCCAGCCGCAAACGGGGCTGGCTGCTGTTCAGCACCCTCTCGTTCATGCTCGGCGTGCTCGCCGCCGGGTTCGCCGTCCTCGCCTGAAGGGAGTCACCACCGCCATGAGCCGCCAACGCCACATCTTCAAATGCTGCAACGCCGACTGCCCGGTCGGCCACTTCGAGTTCACCGTCGACCTGACGCGGGAGGCCGCGGCCACCGTCCACTGTCCCTTCTGCGGCACCGTCTGCCTGGCGGGCCCGCCCCGCGGCGAGACCGTGGCGATGCGCGGCGGCGGCGCCCTCGACGGCCTCCCGCGGGAACCCCGCCCTGACGAACTGATCCCCACCCGACCGCACGCCCCCTCCAAGGACGACCCGGAGTAGCCTCTCCATGCACACCGCCGAACCGCTGCGCCTCACCCCCGACCCGGGGCTGCTGAGCCGCCACCCCCACGTCAAATCCCTCGCCAGCCGGCTCGCCTCCCGCTACCTGCTTCACGAGCTGGTCGATGACGACCAGCTCCGCCAGGTGGGCGGCGCGCTGATGACCGCCCTGGACGCGGCCGAGCGGATCACCGACGCCCACCGCCAGGCCGGCACCCTGGTGCTGCCGCTGATCATCGAGACCGCCGACCCCGCCCTGCTCAACCTGCCGTGGGAGTGCCTCCACCACCCGGAGTTGGGCTTCCTCGGCAGCGACCACCGCTTCACCCTCTCCCGCCGCATCCCCGAGGTGGCGGTAGACCTCCCGCCGCTCGCCGAAGGACCGCTGCGGGTGCTCCTCTTCACCGCCCAGCCCGACGACCTCGACGCCGAGAAGGAGCGTCTCGACACCGAAGAGGAGCAGGCGCGGGTGCTGGAGGCGCTCACCCCGTGGATCGGCTCCGGCCACGTGGCGCTGGAGGCGCCGGACGACGGCCGCTTCGCCACCTTCGAGCGGCTGGTCCGGGAAGGGGGATTCCAACTGGTCTTCCTCAGCGGCCACGGCCGCTTCCACGACGAGCCGCACCTGGAGAGCCCGTGGGCGGGGTTCCTCTTCGAGGGGCCGGAGGGGCTGGGCGAGGAGGTGGATGAAACGCGCATCGCCGACGCCTTCACCGGCAGCGGGGTGCGCTGCGTGGTGCTCGCTGCATGTCAGTCCGGCAAGGCCGCCTCCGACACCCTGAACACCGGCCTCGCCCGCCGCCTCGCCCTGCGCGGCATCCCCCATGTGGTGGGGATGCGCGAATCGATCCTCGACCGCGCCGGCATCCTCTTCGCCCACGCCCTGTGCGGCGCCCTCGGCCGCCAGTTGCGGGTCGACCAGGCGGTGCAGCAGGGACGCAAGGCGATCCTCCGCCCGCTGGAAGGCGGCGGGGCCTACCGCGACATCGACGGCTCCCCCCTGGCCGAGCTGAGCCTCGGCCAGTGGCCGCTGCCGATGCTGCTCAGCCACGACCCCGCCGCCCCGCTGATCGACCCCGACTTCACGGCAACGCCGCCCGAGCCGCGCACCCGCTACAACAGCAACCTGGACGCGGTGGAACTCCCCGCCACCTTCATCGGCCGCCGCCGGGAGCTGCGCACCCTCGCCGCCCCGCTGCTGGAGGGGCGCCGGCACCAACTGCTGATCACCGGCCCCGGCGGCCAGGGCAAGACCGCGCTGGCCGGCCAGTTGGCGCGCCGGCTCCAGGAGCGCGGCTTCACCGTCCACGCCTGGTCGGCCCGCCCCGGCAACCCGTGGCCCGACTTCTTCGCCGAACTCATCTTCACCCTGGAAGACGCGCGCATCGAGCGCCATCAAAAGCGCCTCCCCCTCGCCACCACCGCCAAGCTGCGCGCCCGGCTGCTACTGGAGCTGCTGGTGGAGCAGCACGACGGCCGCCTCACCCTCTTCCTCGACAACCTGGAGGAGATCCAGGACCCGGAGAGCGGCGAGATCGACCACGAGGAGGTGAACGCCTGGATCGCCGAGGCGCCCCGCTTCGCCAAGGCCGGGTTGTGCCTGCTGGCCACCTCCCGGCGCCTCCCCCCCGGCTGGCCGGCGGAGGCCCACCACTTCCTCCGCCACCCGAGCTACGGTGACTTCCTCCGCTACCTCCAGCAGCAGCGCCCCGCCCGGAGCGACCGCGCACGGCTGCGCCGGCTCTACAAGACCCTCGGCGGCAACCTGCGCGGCCTCAACTTCTTCCTCCGGGCCGCCCCGCAACTGGACGAGGAGGACGAGACGGCCTTCCTGGAGAAGCTGGAAGGGGCCCAGCAGGAACTCCAGACCGACATGGCCATCGACCGGCTGATCGACCACCTGGAGGAGACCCCACGGGAGCTGCTGTCCCGGCTACGCGTCTACACCACCCCGGTCCCCGCCGACGGCGTGCGCAAGCTCGCCCTCGATCTGGACGCCCCGTTGGACGCCCTCGCCACCCTGGTCGCCCGCTCCCTGGTGGAGGCGGGCCGCGCCCCCGACCTGCTCACCGCCGAATATGCCCTGGAGCCCCAGGTCGCCGATCGCCTGCGGCGTACCCTGCCCCGCCCACCCACCCCCTGGTTCCGCGCCGCGGCCGACTACCAGCGTCACCTCTTCGACCACGAGCGACCCACCGTCGAGCAGGCCCTCACCGTCCATCAGGCACTCGTGGACGCGGGTGAGACCAACGGTGCCCATCGCTTCGCCCTGACTACCCTCATCCCTTGGTACGACCGCCGCGGCCTCTACCGCACCTTGCTCGATCAGTGGCTGCCACCGATCACCACCTGTGACGACCCAAAGCTGAGAGGCGATGCCATCAGTTACGCAGGCAAGTTCCATCACGCGCTTGGCGAATACAACACGGCCCTCCAATTCCTCAACCAATCCCTCGCCATTCAACGCGAAATCGGCGACCGCAGCGGCGAAGGCACTACCCTCAATAACCTCTCCCAGATTCACGACGCCCGCGGCGACTACGACACCGCACTCCAATTCCTCAACCAATCCCTCGCCATAAGACGCGAAATCGGCGACCGCAGCGGCGAAGGCACTACCCTCAATAACCTCTCCCAGATTCACCACGAACGCGGCGACTACGACACCGCACTCCAATTCCTCAACCAATCCCTCGCCATTCAACGCGAAATCGGTGACTCGGCGGGGCTCTGTGCCACCCTGTTCAACATCGGCCATATCCATTGGCAAAACGGGGAACAGCAGGAAGCGCTCGGGGCCTGGATCGACGCCTACGGCATTGCCACACAGATCGGCCACGCCCAGGTATTGGCGGCATTGGAGGGATTGGCGAAGCAGTTGGGGGGCGACGGGTTGTCGCTGTGGGAAGAGCTGGCCGGACAATTGGAAACAGAATCTGCTGCGGAGGAGCCGTCACCCCCGCCATGCGATTGAATAAACGTAGGGTGGATAAGCGCAGCGCATCCACCAGAACGGGGGCACGAGACTTCACGCCCCACCTCGCCCTACCGGATGGTCCGCGGAGGCATCCAACCACTCGGCAGCGATTCGGCGCGGGAGTTCCGTTTCGGTGGATGCGCTGCGCTTATCCGCCCTACGGCTCTTCCCGTCAGCTCAACGACTTGATGATGTGCTTGGCGAGGAGATCGTTGATTTCACGATGCCGAGGGACGGGTTGGGAGATCTTCGTCGAGGGATTCTGATACCCGTCATGCCTTCCGCCATGCCGGATGAAAATGCAGCCATCGTCTCCAGCATGGCGATCAGGTCGCGCCGTTTCACGCGACATCCAGCTCGCCGTGATGGCGCACGGCCGGGATGGCGCCACCGGTCAGATCCTTGTAGAGGTCCAGAAGGATCTCCTTCAACGCCTCCTCCGACTCGCCCTGGGTCATGTAGTCGGGAAACTCGTCCAGATACCCGAGCCACATCCCGTCGTCCTGCCAGTAGGTGTATTGCATTGTGGAATGACTCATTGCCCCACCTCCGATGCCCGCGATCGCCGAACGGATCGACAATCGCCCTGTTCGCAAAGTAGGTCGGCGCTACCGCGCCGACGCGAACGGAAGCAGCGGGGACGGGGTTGCGGGGGGCATTCCGAATGGTTCGTACCGTTCGGCAAGGTTCGGCGCGGGATTTCCCGAACGCGCCCCCGTTTGCGTCGCCGCGGTAGCGGCGACCTACGCACACTCCACCGCCGTTGTCCTTGCATGCCCTTCGCGCCTCCCTGCCCACCCGCGGTGGCGCCATTCAGGCAAGCGGCAGTTGGATCACCACCCGCGTCCCCTCCCCCGCCCGGCTCTGGATGCGCACCGTGCCGCCGTGGTCCTGGACGATGGTGTAGACCATCGGCAGGCCAAGGCCGGTGCCCTGCCCCGGCTCCTTGGTGGTGAAGAAGGGCTCGAAGACCCGCCCCTGGAACTCCTCGGGGATCCCCTCGCCCTCGTCGCGTACCTCGATCTCGGCGAACGGGCCGTCCACCCCGACGCTCACCTCGATGGCATCCCCCGGAAGCGAGGCGTCGCAGGCGTTGGCCAGCAGGTTGACGAACACCTGCACCAGCCGCGGCCGGTCGCCGCGCACCTCGATCTCCGGGGCGCAGCGGCTGGTGCAGGCCATCTCCTTGGCATCGCGGGCCAGCCGCACCAGGCGCAATGCCTCCTCGATGCAGTCGCACAGCCGGATCGCCGCGTGGTCGCGGGCCACCGGCGCACCGCCGTGGGAGAAGGTGACCAGGGTCTGCACGATGTCGCG
The DNA here is from genome assembly GCF_054657215.1 of Endothiovibrio diazotrophicus. Lineage (NCBI taxonomy): Bacteria > Pseudomonadati > Pseudomonadota > Gammaproteobacteria > Chromatiales > Thioalkalispiraceae > Endothiovibrio > Endothiovibrio diazotrophicus. The sequence goes on along the minus strand of NZ_BAAHXB010000088.1, from coordinate 15,324 downwards.
GATGCGCCGGGTCTGCTCCAGCACCAGCTCGATGCTCTCGCGGATATAGGCGGGATCGGTCTCCTCCTTGAGGTTCTGGGCGAGGCTGGCGATGCCGGTGAGCGGGTTGCCGATCTCGTGGGCGACGCCGGCGGCGAGCCGGCCGATGGAGGCGAGCCGCTCGGCGTGGGCCAGCTCCGCCTCCAGGGTGGTCTGCTCGGTGATGTCCTCCACCAGGATCACCACCCCGCCCGGCGTCGCCGCGCCGTCGGCACCGATCGCCGCCTTGTAGAGGTTGAGCCGTTTCGCCTCGCCGGCCACCTTCGCCTGGAGCTTGTACAGATGCGGCTCGCCGGAGGCGGAAAAACGATTGAGCAGCCCGCCCCACGGCTCCGGCAGCCGCCCCACCGGCGAGCCCACCAACCCCTCGCCATCGACCCCGGAGAGCGCCCCCATGGTCTGGTTCCAGATCACCACCTCGCGCCCCGGCCCCAGGGCGCAGACCCCCAGGGGCAGCTCCTGGAGCACCTGGCGGTGGTAGCGGCGCAGGCCATCCAGCTCCGCGGCGAGCCCCTGCAGGCGCGACTGGGAGGCGTCCAGGCGCTGCTCCATGAAGCGCACCGTGTCGGCCAGCGCCGAGCGGGCGCGGGTGTCGAGGCGCAGGCTGTCGTCGACGATGGCCCGCGCCATCAGCGGCCCGACCAGACCGGAGAGATTGCGCTCGATCCGCTCGCGCAGCAGGCGCAGCTCGGTGGGGCGCTGCTCGTCGGCGGCGAGCTTCAGGTCGGCCAGCGCGCGGGCCACCTCCTTGGCGGCGGTGGCCGGCCCCATCAGCTCGGCGAGGCGCTCCTGGAACTGCCCCGGCGAGTCGGCGGCGACCAGCCCGCGCGGCGGCAGCACGCTGTCGCGGCAGCAGGCGTAGGCCGCCTCCCGCTCCTCGGGGTCGGGGGTGGTGACGAGCGAGACGACGACGAAGAGCAGGGTGTTGACGGTGAGCGACCAGAAGGTGACGGTGGGCCACAGCCCGCCGCCGTGGGCCGCCACCAGCCACGCCCCCTCCCCCGGCGGCATGCTCCCCTGGAGCAGCGGCACGATCAGCAGGTAGCCCCACACCGCGGCGCCGCCGAGCAGCCCGGCGATGAAGCCGGCGCGGGTCGCCCGGCGCCAGTAGAACAGGCCGACCACCCCGGGCAGGAACTGGGCCACGGCGACGAAGGAGATCAGCCCGATCTGGGCCAGCCCCTGGCGCTGACGGGCGAGCAGGTAGAAGCCGAAGCCGGCGAAGATGATCGCCGCGATCAACAGCCGCCGTCCCCACAGCAGCCAGCGGTAGAGGTCGGGATAGGGCTCGCGCCGGCCGGCCAGGCTGGCCGGCAGGATCAGGTGGTTGAGGCACATGCCGGCGAGCGCCAGGGTGGTGACGATGACCATCGCGCTGGCCGCCGAGACGCCGCCGAGGAAGACCAGCACCGGCAGCCAGCGCGCCTCGCCGACCAGGGTGATGGAGAGCACGTAGTAGTCGGGGTCCATCTCCGGCAGCAGCCGGCTGCCGGCCCACAGCACCGGCGGGATCGCCAGGTTGAGCGCGAGCAGGAAGAGCGGGAAGGCCCAGGCGGCGACCCGCAGCTTCTCCTCCTCCTCGTTCTCGGTGAACAGCATATGGAACTGGCGCGGCAGCAGGAAGGCGGCGGCGAAGGCGAGCAGCAGCAGGGTCGCCCACGGCCCCTCGTGGACCGGGCGGTTGAGCCGGGTCAGTGCCTCGGGGTGCGCCGCCAGCCACTGCTCCAGCCCCTGGAAGCCGCCGAACACCCCGAACAGGGCGAAGATGCCGACGGTGAGCATCGCCACCAGCTTCACCGCCGACTCGAAGGCGATCGCCGCCACCAGGCCGCTGTGGCGCTCGCGCGGGGTGGCGTGGCGGGCACCGAAGAGCACCGCGAAGAGCACCAGGATGGCGCAGAAGCCGAGTGCCAGCGCCTCCGGCGCGGTACGGAAGGTGAGCACCTGGATCGACTGGGTCACCGCGCGGATCTGCAGCGCGATGTAGGGCAGCAGCCCGATCAGCATGAACAGCGTCACCAGCGCGCCGGCCAGTTGGCTGCGGTAACGGAAGGCGAAGACGTCGGCCAGCGAGGAGAGCTGGAAGTCGCGTGTCAGCCGCAGCATCGGCCGCAGCAGCAGCGGCCAGAGCAGGAAGGCGAGCGTCACCCCGAGGTAGATGGTCAGGTAGTTGTGCCCCTCGCGGTGGGCGAAGCCGACGCTGCCGTAGTAGGTCCAGGAGGTGGCGTAGACGCCGAGCGATAGGGTGTAGGTGAGCGGGTGGCGAATCAGCCGCTCAGGCAGGCGGCCGTTCTCGGCGGCGTAGGCGATGAGGAAGAGCAGCCCCAGGTAGGCTACCACCGCGAGGAACAGCGGACCGAGCTCGAAGCTCACGGAGACTCCGGCCGGCGATAGAGCCAGGCGGCGAGCACGATAACGCCGAACCAGAGCAGGAAGGGGGCGTACCAGGGGGCGCCGTCCGCCGCCCACCAGCGGTTCACCGGCGAGATGAGGGCGAAGAGGAAGGCGAGGAAGAGGAGGAGGACTTTGTCCATCGAAAACCCAGACATCAATCGAAACCACCGCGGGTTACCACGCTCTGCGTGGCAACCCGGCCTCCACCCCGGCACCAGCGTTTCCCTGGATGCTCCGCGTCGGCGCCGCGCTCCGCCGAACCCGTTCCACCTCAGTCAGGACGCAGAACGTCCAAGGCAGCCGGCTCTCCTCGTTGCCACGCTCTGCGTGGAAACGTCTTGTTCGACGCTCCGCGTCGTGCCAAACGAATGCACCGACATTTCCGCCTCCTTAGGGCCCGTGAGAGAACAACTTCCTGTTTTGGGGCGTCGAGACGCCCGTCCGGCAAGGCGCGCAAAGGGGCGCATACTCGCTGTATGCCGCGGCTTCCGCGTCCTGCTCGCGCCGCATACCTACTTCCCTGTAGGCAACCCTTTGCGCAACGCCGCCGGGCGGAGCGGATCGGCGTTCCAAAACAGGAAGTCATTCTTTCGCGGGCCCTTACCACGCACCAGGACGCAGAGCGTCCAAGGCTTTGGTTACGACGCAGAGCGTCGTAACCAGAGATAGGTTTCGGTTACGACGCAGAGCATCGTAACCAGAGACGCAGAGCATCGTAACCAGAGACGCAGAGCGTCGTAACCAGAGATCCGAAAAGGCGAAGGGGCGGCCCTGGCCGCCCCTTCGCCTGAAGCCTGAAGCCTCCTCAATGCGCCCCCGCCTCCTTCAGATAGCTGACCAGCACCCCGCTGGTCTGCCGCAGCCGCAGGCTCATCAGCCGCGAGATCTTCACCAACAGGCGCAACGCCAGCGCCGGATGGTCCTCGCAGATGCGCTCGAAGTTGGTCTTGGTGAGCATCACCAGGGTCGCCGCCTCGGCCACCACCGCCGAGGCGGAGTGGGGCAGACCGTCGATGATCGACATCTCGCCGATGGTCTTGCCGGAACGCACCACGGTGATCTTCGCCGGCGCGCCGTACTCCGCCTCCTTGAGGATGTCGAGCTTGCCGTTGACCACGAAGCACATGTAGCCCTCGCGTCCCCCCTCGCGGAACACCTCGGTGCCGCGGCTCGCCTCGTAGGCCTGCATGTAGTTGGCAAACACCTCCAACTCCTGGCGGTTGAAGTCGGAAAACATCTGGATCCCTTCGAGCATCCCGCAGAGGCGGTCGCGGAAGGTGATCCCCGCCCCCAGCTGCTCCAGGACACTGTGGGTACTCGCGCGTTGTTCTGCCATCGGTCGGTCGCCCCGAACTGGATTATTGATTATGGCGCCCCCCGGGAGGGCGGTCATAGTTTAGCGCCTAAAGCGGTCTCGATGGATAGCCGGGCGGGAATCCGCCCGCACTGCCACCGCGCCGCGCCCCAGGCGAGAAACGCCTCCGGCGTCGCTTCCCGCGGGTCGGCCTCGAAGGGCGGCTGGCCGAGGAAGCGCCACGCCGCGATCAGCGCCGCGGTCGGCGCACCGTCATCCAGCGGCGGCGCATGGCTCTGCTTGCTCCACTTCTGCCCGTCGCGGTTGGTCGCCACCGGCAGGTGGAGATAGCCGGGCCGCGGCAGCCCCAGCACCCGCTGGAGGTAGAGCTGACGCGGGGTGGAGTCGAGCAGGTCGCTGCCGCGCACCACCTCGCTCACCCCCTGCTCGGCGTCGTCCACCACCACCGCCAGCTGATAGGCGGTGAGACCGTCGGCGCGGCGCACCACGAAGTCTCCCACCTCGCGCTCCAGGTGCTGGGAGAACCATCCCTGAAGGGGATCGGCAAAGCCCAATTCCGCCCCCTCAACCCGCACCCGCAGCGCCCGCGGCTCACGCCCCGGCGGCACCCCGTGGCGGCAGCGGCCGGAATAGACCGGGCCGTAGGCGCCCCGCGGCATCCCCTCGTTGATCTCCTTGCGGGTGCAGGCACAGCCGTAGAGGAGTCCCAGCCGGTCCAGCTCCTCGAATACCGTGGAGTAGAACTCGCCCCGTCCGCTCTGGTAGACCACCGGCCCGTCCCAGGCGAGACCATGGGCCTCCAGGGAGCGGAGGATCGCATCGGCCGCGCCGGCCATCTCCCGCGGCGGATCGAGATCCTCCATCCGCACCAGCCACTCCCCGCCGGCCGCGCGCGCCTGCATCCAGCTGCCCAGCGCGGCCACCAGCGACCCGAAGTGCAGCGGCCCGCTGGGGGTGGGGGCGAAGCGGCCTCTATAGGGGGTAGCGGAATCGCTCATCGCACGCTGAACGCCGTTGCTCGCGGCATCGCGCCGCTGGTCGCCTCAGCGGTGCCAGGTGGTGAAGGCCGGGACCGGTTCGCGGTCGAGGCGGTAGCCGTTGACCGGCGCCGACGCATCGGCGTAGCCCAGCGCCAGACCAGCGAGCAGCAGCCGATCCTCCTCCAGCCCCAGCTCGCGGCGGACGATCTTCGGGTAGTCGGCCAGCGACGCCTGGGGACAGCTCTCCAGGCCGTGGGCGCGGGCGGCGAGCATCACGTTCTGCATGAACATCCCCATGTCGAGCCAGCTCCCCCGGCCCATGTCGCGGTCCATGAAGAAGAGCAGCCCCAGCGGCGCGTCGAAGAAGCGGTAGTTGGCACACCAGGCGTCGAGCTGGCGCTCGCGGTCGCCGCGGCCGATGTCCAGGGCGCCGTAGAGGGCCTTCCCGCACGCCACCCGCCGCCCCTGGTAGGGCTCGCGCCACTGCTCCGGGTAGTAGTGGTAGTCGGGGTCGGGCTCTACCCCGCCGCGCCGCGCCGCCTCCAGCGCCGCACCCAGCCGCACCTTCGCCTCGCCATCCACCACCGCCACCCGCCACGGCTGGGTATTGACCCCCGACGGGGCGAAACGGGCCGCCTCCAGCACCGCCTCCACCACCTCTTGCGGCACCGGCTTGTCCAGGTAGGCACGCACCGAATGGCGCCCCTTCATCGCCTCGATCAGATCCACGGAATCACCTTCTTTGTGGGTTGGTTGGAACACGATAGATTCGTTCGGATGCGGGCATTGTACCCTGAAGGAAAAAACAAACCCTGGTACCCTCCGTGGTAATCCCACTCCAAACCAGTGGCAACCACCGGACAAGCGATTATGCTTAGTAAAAAAGTAAAGTATTTCGGAACAGGACCATGGGTGAGTTGATCGCGGTATCCAAGGCGGCCCACCTCCTCGGCATGGGGCGGCGGGAGCTGCAACAAATGATCCACGACGGCGAGCTGCACGCCTTCGAGGGGAAGGTGGACATCGACGAGGTGTGCCGCTGCTACCCCCACCTCGCCCGTGAGCAGAACGCCTTCACCGAGCGGCTGGCGCTGATCAAGCGCAGCGCGTTTTCCCGCCGCGTCGGCAGCGTGGTCGCCCCCGACCACGGGGCGTTGGAGCAGCAGCTCCAGCGCCGCACCACCGAGGCGGGGGTGCAGAAGGCGCGCGCCGACAAGTACCAGCAGATCGTCGACGGCCTGTTCAAGGAGCTGGCCGCCCGGCGCCGCGGTTGCGGCGACGACTGCCGCGAGCTGATCGACCACCTCAACGGCTGGCTGCTCGAGCGGGCCAACGGAGACGGGAGGCCGTCGTGACCCACCGGGTCCGTCTGCTGCCGAGCGGACGCCAGTTCGAGGCGGCCGCCGGCGAGACCCTGCTGGAGGCGGCGCTGCGCTCCGGGGTCAACCTCCCCTACAGCTGCGCCAACGGCTCCTGCGGCGACTGCAAGGTGCGGGTGGTCTCCGGCGAGGTGGCCGAGACCCGCTTCCACGACCACCGCCTGAGCGAGGCGGAGCGCGCCGACGGCTACGGGCTGCTCTGCGTCATCCAGGCGTTGAGCGACCTGGAGGTGGAGGCCGACGAGGTCCACGACGTCCGCGCCATCCCCCTCCAGCACCTCACCGCCCGGGTGAGCAAACTGGAGCGGCTGGGCGAGACCCATCTGGTGCTCCACCTGCGCACCCCGCGCACCCGGACCCTGCGTTTCCTCTCCGGCCAACACGCCCAGCTCACTTTGCAGAACCTGCTGCCCAAGGACCTGCCCATCGCCAGCTGCCCGTGCAACGGCATGCAGCTCCAGTTCCACCTGCGCAACAAGCCGGAAGACCCCTTCTGCCGGGCGGTGTTCGAGGAGGTGAAGGTGGGCGACACGATCCGTCTCGACGGCCCCTTCGGCGACTTCACCCTCGACGACGACTCCCGCCGCCCGGTGGTGATGGTCGCCGTCGAGACCGGTTTCGCCACCCTCAAGAGCTTGGTCGAGCACTTCATCGCCCTCGACCTCCCCCAACCCCTGACCCTGTGGTGGATCAGCGAGCGGGACAACGGCCACTATCTGAAGAACTACTGCCGCTCTTGGGAGGACGCCCTGGACAACTTCGCCTACCACCCGGTGCAGGCGGTGGAGGGATACGACCCTGAACCGCTGGCGGCGGAGGTGGTCGCCGGCTCACCCGCGGCGGCGGAGATCGATCTCTATCTGGCGGGTGAGGAACCCATCATCGACGCCCTGAAGGCCGCCTTCGAAACGGCGGGGACGCCGACCGGGCGGATCCATACCGCAGCCATGCGCGCCCGGCATCGCCGATAAAAAAGGCGCGGAGGGTCGCCCCTCCGCGCCTTTTTCCGCCCAGCGGAGCGCGCCTCAGGCGGCCTGATTCATCCGCGACTCGCGCTGCTTGCCCTCGTTCACCTTCAGCTCACGCCCCATGAAGTCGCGGCCGTCGAGCCCGCGGATCGCCTGCTCGGCGTTGGCGGCATCCATCTCGACGAAACCGAAGCCCCGGGGACGGCGGGTGACCCGGTCGGTCATCAGGCGCACCGAATAGACCTCGCCGAAGTCGCGGAACAGATCGCGCACCTCCTCCTGGGAGGCGCGATAGGCGAGATTGCCGACGAACACCGTCTTGCGCTCGCCGGACTCCGCCCCACGCCCCGCCGGGGCAGAGGCGGCGGCCGGGACCGCGGCACCGGCGGGCAGGCGGATCGACGCCAACACGCCGCCGATCAGCGAACCGCCCGCCACCGCGAGCGCGAACAGCCCACGCGCCTCCAGACCACTGGCCGCGAGCAGCGGATAGAGCCCGTAACCCACCCCCGCCAACGCCGCGGTCACCACTACACCCTTCGCAAAGCAATAGTCGATTTTCATGATTCAGATCACCTGCTGTCATATGTGGACGACGGTATGGAGAAGACCGAAAGGGCGGCGGTCGCCCATACCCCACGACCGCCACCGCTCACCGCCCGTCCGGCGACCCACACGGGAGACCGGTCACCCGAAACGGGCGGTTCCTCAAATAATTCAGCGTATTATACCGGTGAGCGCGGATAATTTCCGACCTAATTGGTTTGCGAAAAATACCTAGGCGAGGCGGGTGCTATCCCAAGGTGGACGCAGAGCGTCCAAGGCGGCCGGTTGCGACGCAGAGCGTCGCAACCAGGGGATTGAGCGGTTGTGGCCTCCCGGCACTTCCGGTTGCGACGCTCCGCGTCGCAACCGGCCACCCCGGACGCTCCGCGTCCGCCCTTTGACCTCCGGCCGGCGGCCTTGATAGCCTCCCCTTCCCCACCGACGCGGCGCGCCACCGATGACCACACCCCACACCCTGCTCTGGGTCTACGAACTGGGCGGCTACCCCAACTTCACCCCGCTGTTCCAGCGAGCGGGCTATCAGGTCACCCGGGTCGATTCGGGGCGCAAGGCGGCCGGCGCGATCAAGCGCGCGCCGCCGACGGTGATCGTCGCCGAGTTCATCGTCGACCCCAACTTCCGCGACCGCACCGGCAACCTGGAGACGATCCTCGCCGCGGTGCAGCGCTCCGGGGCGACGACCAAGGTGATCGCTTTCTACGAACCGGCCGAGGCGACCGAGCTGGAGAAGCTGCGCGCCCGCTTCCCCGACTTCACCGCCCTGCCCTATCCGATCGACGAGGCCCGCCTGGCGGCGGAGCTTTAGAACATCCAACGCAAAGGCGTAAGAACGCAAACCGCGCAAAGGAAACGAGGGACGATATACTTTGCGCCCTTTGCGCCCTTTGCGCCCTTTGCGCCCTTTGCGTCTTAGCGCCTATGCGTTGAACTCTTCAATCCGGGAGCCTCCATGAACCCCACCCCCCAACAGGCGGTGGCCGCGGTCTTCGACCGGGTCGCCGACGGTTACGACAAGGAGTCGCTGCGACTCTTCCCGTTCTGCGCCGACCGGCTGCTCAACCACCTGCGCCCCGCCCCCGGTTCGCGCATCTGCGACGTCGGCGCCGGCACCGGCGTGGTCACCGTGGCGGTGGCCCAGGAGGTGGGGCCGGAGGGACGGGTGCATGCCGTCGACATGGCCGAGCGGATGCTCGACCGCTGCCAGCACCACGCCCGCCTGCTCGGTCTGAACAACGTCGACCTGCACGCCATGGACGGTCAGAAGCTGGAGTTCAAGAGCGACTACTTCGACGCCGTGGTCAGCTCCTTCGTCATCCAGTTCCTGCCCGACATGGCCGCCGCGTTGAAGAGCTGGATGCGGGTTACCCGCCGCGGTGGCCGGGTGCTCTTCACCGCCTTCGGCGAGGAGGCGTTTCAGCCGCTGATCGACCGCTTCAAGAAGGACCTGCTGAGCCACGGCGGCCGCCTCCCCGAAGGGGGATCGATCACCAACCAGAAGCGGATCGACAGCGCGGAGAAGTGCCGTGCCCTGCTGATGGAGGTGGGGCTCGACGCGGTGTCGGTGGCCGAGGAGCAGATCGGCTACCACCTCGCCACCACCGAGGACTGGTGGGAGCTGGTCACCAACAGCGGCTTCCGCGCGCTGCTCGACACCCTGCCGGAGGACGCCTACGAGGCGTTCCGCGCCGAACACCTGGCGGCGATCGGCGAGCTGCGCGGCGAAGATGGAATCTGGCTCAACATCCCGGCGCTGATCGCCTGGGGGACTAAGCCGTAGGATGCTTTCACCATGAAGGGCATGGAAGAGGAGCAGGTAAAGGATCCGTTTCATCAAGTTGGGAGCGGCGCTCTGAATGTAGGGCGGATTAGCGATAGCGTAATCCGCCAGGAACGAAGGCACCTCCGCCGGAATCGGCTCCGATCCGGCGGATTACGCTATCGCTAATCCGCCCTACGGGACGCGGAGGTCTTGACCAAACGACATCCGGTAAAGAATTTATGAACCTTCATGCCCTTCATGTCTTCGCCTTCATGCCCTTCATGGTTATCTCTTCCGAAGCATCAACAAAAACCCCATGTTCCAGATCAGCAACACCCTGACCATCCCCGACGAGGCGCTGGAGTTCCAGTTCATCCGCGCCTCCGGCCCCGGCGGGCAGAACGTCAACAAGGTCTCCACCGCGGTGCAGCTGCGCTTCGACGCCCGCGCCGCCGACCTGCCGCCGTGGCTGTTCTCCCGCCTGCGTACCCTCGCCGGGCGGCGCATGACCCGCGACGGGGTGATCGTCATCGACGCCCGCACCCAACGCACCCGGGAGCGGAATCGCGAGGAGGCCCTCGCCCGCCTCGCCGAACTGCTGCGCCAGGCTGCCGAGCGGCCGAAACCGCGGGTGAAAAGCCGCCCCACCCTCGCCTCGAAGAAGCGCCGGCTGGAGAGCAAGAAGCGCGAGGGGGACAAGAAGCGGCTGCGACAGAAGCCGGTCGACTGACCCGCCCTCGCATTTCGTACAACGATGAAAAAGGCCGCTCCCCAACGGGACGCGGCCTTATCCGTTCCGCAAATCATGATTTTTTTCGCCAGAAAAAAATCATCAGTCGACCCGATAGTTGGGCGCCTCCTTGGTGATGGTCACGTCGTGGACGTGGCTCTCGCGGTAGCCGGCGTTGGTGATGCGCACGAACTCCGGCTTGGTGCGCAACTCCTCGATGGTGGCGCAGCCGGTGTAGCCCATGGTCGAGCGCACCCCACCGAGCAGCTGGTGGATCACCTTGAGCACGCTGCCCTTGTAGGGGACGCGCCCCTCGATCCCCTCGGGGACCAGTTTCTCCGCCTCCTTGCCCTCCTGGAAGTAGCGGTCGGAGGAGCCCTGCTGGCCCGACATGGCACCCAGCGAACCCATGCCGCGGTAGGACTTGTAGGAGCGGCCCTGGAACAGCTCGACCTCGCCCGGCGCCTCCTCGGTGCCGGCGAACAACCCGCCGGCCATCACCGAGTAGGCACCGGCGGCGATCGCCTTGGAGATGTCGCCGGAGAAACGGATGCCACCGTCGGCGATCAGCGGGATGCCGCTGCCGGCCAGCGCCGCGGCGACGTTGGAGACCGCGGTGATCTGCGGCACGCCGATGCCGGCGACCACCCGGGTGGTGCAGATCGAGCCGGGACCGATACCGACTTTCACCGCGTCCGCCCCGGCGTCCCTCAGCGCCAGCGCGGCGGCGGCGGTGGCGATGTTGCCGCCGATCACCTGGATCTGCGGGAAGTTCTTCTTCACCCAGGCGACCCGGTCGAGCACCCCCTGGGAATGGCCGTGGGCGGTGTCCACCACCACCACGTCGACGCCGGCCTCGGCCAGCGCGGCGACCCGCTCGTCGGTCCCCTCGCCGACGCCCACCGCGGCGCCGGCGCGCAGCCGGGCGTCCTCGTCACGACAGGCGTTGGGGAAGTCGGTGGACTTCTGGATGTCCTTGACGGTGATCAGCCCGCGCAGCTCATGGTTGCCGTTGACCACCAGCACCTTCTCGATGCGGTGCTTGTGCAGCAGCCCCAGCACCTCGTCGCGGCGCGCCCCCTCCTGCACCGTGACCAAGCGGTCCTTGCCGGTCATGATCGAGGAGATGGGGGCGTCCATCTGGGTCTCGAAGCGCAGGTCGCGGCTGGTGACGATGCCCACCAGCTCACGGCCGTCGACCACCGGCAGGCCGGAGATGTTGTGGGCGCGGGTCAGCTCGAGCACGTCGCGGACGGTGGCGCGGGGCGAGACGGTGACCGGATCCTTGATCACGCCGGCCTCGAACTTCTTCACCGCCAGCACCTCGGCCGCCTGGCGCTCGATGGTCATGTTCTTGTGGATGATCCCGATGCCCCCCTCGGAGGCCAGGGTGATCGCCAGCCGCGCCTCGGTGACGGTATCCATGGCGGCGGAGACCAGCGGGATGTTGAGGGTGATATCGCGGGTCAGCTTGGTCGCCAGCTCCACGTCCTTGGGCAGGATGTTGGAGTGGGCGGGGAGGAGCAGAACGTCGTCGAAAGTGAGGGCTTCTTCTACGATGCGCATGGGGGATACCTTCCTGAGTCCGCGGGAGAAAGTAAACGGGCCATTATATACGCCCGCCGAAACTCACGCCAGCGGCCGAAACGGCATCCCGCGCGCCGCGGGCACCCGGACGGGGCGCGACCGCGCAATGAGTGGCGGAGGGGATTACCCGCAGCCCCCTCGGTCCTCCCCCCGATTGCCGACCGCCCGGATTGGCGGCATGCTTGGCGATCGGCGGCAGGCGGGCCCCGCCGCCGACCGACGCAAGAACAGAGAAAACCAGCCAACCCCTCCGGGAGGACAACCCGCATGAAATCGACGCTCATCGCCCTCACCCTCGCCGCCGCCGCCAGCACCGCCGTCGCCGGCGATGCCAAGGTGGACGAGGCCATCACTGCGGCGATCGCCGCCGCCGACCGCGCCGACTCCATCGGCGGCGAGTGGCGCGACACCCGCGAGATCATCAAGGAGGCCCAGGCCGCCGCCGCCGCCGGCGACACCGAAAAGGCGCTCGCGCTGGCCACCGAGGCCCGCGAGCAGGGTGAGCTGGGCTACGCGCAGGCCGCCGGCCAGCAGTAGGTCGCCGCTACCGCGGCGACGCGAACGGAGGCAGCGGCGTGAAGTCCCGAGCCTTCGTCTCCGACCGGGCCGGCGGTACCACGCCGTCGTCCCGCTCGGCGAGAGGGCACTCCCCCGCCCCCCCGCTGCCACCGTTCACGTCGCGGCGGTAGCCGCGACCTACGCGTTCCCGGCACCGACTGCTAGAATCGCCGGCCCATTTTCCTACCGGGAGACCCCCAACCATGTCCCAGTTCGATAACGTCACCGTCCTCCAGCGGGCCAACGTCTACCACAACGGCAAGTGCGTCAGCCACACCGTGCTGTTCGCCGACGGCAGCCGCAAGACCCTCGGGGTGATCCTCCCCGGCAGCTACAACTTCGGCACCGAGGCCCCCGAGGTGATGGAGCTGAACGACGGCGTCTGCAAGGTGCGCCTCGACGGCGAGGAGGAGTGGACCAGCTACGGCGGCGGCGAGCGTTTCGAGGTCCCCGGCAACAGCCGCTTCGACATCGAGGTGACCGAGATCCTCGACTACACCTGCCACTACGGCTGATCCCGCCCGGCGGAGAGGCCACCCGCGCCTCTACCGACGCCCCTCCCTGTAGGGCGCCCCGCGGGCGCCGCGCCAAACGAAGGCACCACTCGGGGACCCCGGCACCATCATCACGGCAAGTGCCCTCGCCCAACACGGCGCGCACGGCACGCCCTATAAACGCGCCGATCGGCTGCCATCATTCCCCACACACGGAAACCCCGCCCGCCCCGTGAACGCCCCCCGCCAGGGGAGGCGTTCACGGGGCGGGCGGGGTTTCCGTTTCAGACCTTGAACTGATCGACCAGCGTGCGCAGCTGCTCGCCGAGACGGCTCAACTCCTGGCTGGCGGCGGCGGTCTGACCGGCACCGGCGGCGGTGCGCTCGGCGATCGCCTGGATATTGTTGACGTTGCGATTGATCTCCTCCGAGGTGGCGGACTGCTCCTCGGCCGCACCGGCGATCTGGGTGTTCATGTCGCTGATACTGTTGACCGAATTGGCGATGGCATCGAGCGAGGCGCCGGCATGGCGCGCCTTCTCCACCGCGGCGTTGGCGCGCTCCCGGCTCTGCTGCATGACCCCCACCGCCTGCCCGGCCCCCCCTTGCAGGGTCTCGATCAGCTGCTCGATCTCGCCGGTGGACTTCTGAGTGCGCTGGGCGAGGGTGCGCACCTCGTCGGCGACCACCGCGAAGCCCCGTCCCTGCTCGCCGGCGCGGGCCGCCTCGATGGCCGCGTTCAGCGCCAGCAGGTTGGTCTGCTCGGCGATGCTCTTGATCACGTCGAGCACCGTGCCGATGTTCTCGCTGTCGCCCTTGAGCCGCTCGATCACCGCGGTGGAGCCCTCCACCTCGCGCGCCAGCTCGTCGATGGCGGCGACCGTCTCCTTCACCACCCGATTCCCTTCGAGCGCCTCGCCGTTGGCCCCCTGCGCCGCGCCGCTGGCCGCCTCGGCATTGCGCGCCACCTCGCGTACCGTCGCCGCCATCTCGTTCATGGCGGTGGCCACCTGCTCGGTCTCGATGCTCTGCTGGCGCACCCCGGAGGAGGTCTGCTCGGTGACCGCCGAGAGCTCCTCGGCGGCGGTCGCCACCTGGTTGGTGGCGGCGGCGATCTCGCCGACGATCCCCTGCAGCTTGCCGACGAAGCGGTTGAAGTTCTCCCCCATCTCGCCGACCTCGTCGCGGCTCGCCACCGCCACCCGCCGGGTGAGATCCCCCTCCCCCTCGGCGATGTCCTTGAGCATCGCGTTGGTCTGGCGCAGCGGCCGGACGATGCCACGGGCGACCAGCGTGCTGATCAACAGCCCGGCCACCGCCGCCAGCAGGGTGAACCAGAGGATGACCCGCTCGGTGTTGGAGACGTCGCCCTTCACCACCTCACCCTGCCGGGTGAGCGACTGGAACACGCTCTGCTGCAGCTCGACCGCGTCCTGCACCATCTCCGGCCCCCGCTTTTCCAGCACATTGACCACCGCGTCGTTACGCTTGGCAATGGCAGACGCCACCTCGTCGAAGGCCGCACCATAGGCCTTCAGCGCCTGCCGGGACTCTTCGGCCAGACGTCGCCGCTCGGGGTCCTGCAGGTCGCGAAGCAGGCGCTCCAGGCTGTCGCCGGCCGCCGCCAGCTCTTCGTCCACCTTGTCCTTGGACGCCGCATCGTTGTCGGTGAGGAAACGGAAGGCGTAGGTCCGCGCCAGCAACAGGTGCTGCTGCGCCTCGGACGCGCCGAAGGTGGCCTCCGAATCACCGTCGCGGTGGGCGCTCCTGCGCACCGCCGACAGGTGCTCCTCGATCAGCGGCCCCTTGACGTTCATCACCCCCTCCACCAGCTCGTGCCGGCGCTGCATATTGGTCACCACCGTCTCCCGGAAGGCGCGCGCGTAGACGGCGCGGTCGCCACGGATCTCCTTGAGGATGGCGGCCCGCTCCGGGGCGGTGATGTCGCGGTCCGCCTTGTCGAGCAGACGGCCGAACGCCTCGTCTACCTTGTCGAACTCCCGAACATCCTCTTCGGAGGCGTTCTTGAGGTAGTCCTTGACGAGGAGACGGAGCAGGTAGACCTGGCGCATCAGCTGGGTGGCGGTACCGCTGTCCGGCGCGAGGTCGTCGGTGATCCCGCTCACCGCGCCCTCGATGGAGCGCAGGTTGACGTAGCTGGCGCTCCCGATGACGGCCATGAGCGCAAGGAGGAGTACCGGCGCGACCATCGCCTTCACGCCGATCCGGAGATTGCGGAAGAGGGCAAACAGACTGTTCATTGGTGTGGGTCTCTACTTCTTCGTGGGTTGAAGGTCATGGCTCCCTCCACCGAGTTCGGTCCTTCCCGTTCCAATCCATGACCTATCCGGGGCGGCACGAGATTACAACGGGATCACAATGGAGTTACATCGAATTTACATCAAAGTGCGGCACGTCCCGTCTTCGCCGGTTCGACGGGGTCGCACCAGGGAGCGTGCGCGGAGACACGGCGCCCTCCTCGAGGAGCACGCCCTAAGGGACCGCGAAAGAATAACTTCCTGTTTTGGGGCGTCGAGACGCCCGCCCGGCAAGG
>NZ_BAAHXB010000087.1:0-23583 GCF_054657215.1 Endothiovibrio diazotrophicus | reverse complement strand
CGGGCGCCCCCCGGATGCGCTCATGCGGCGTTGCCGTCCTTGGGAAGGGCTCGCCATTCCCGGCGGACGGCGCCTTGCCTGAGCGCATCCCGGGGGCGCTGATGGCCGATTTGTGGGTAAAGGGCAGGCCTAGGACCGCTCCTACAGGTGCAAAGGGGGTATGCGCTTCGGACAGTTCCAATAGACCTCCTCCACCGCCACCTCCACCGCCCGCGGCGCCGCCGGCCACCACCCGGACCACGCCGCCGGCTCGTCGAGCAGCCGCGCCGAGCCGTTGACCCGCAGCCGCGTCTGCGCCGCGAAGTCGATGAACAGCAGGCCCACGTGGGGATTCACCAGCAGGTTGCCGAGCGAGTTGAACATCCGGTTGCCCGCATAGTCCGGGAACCACAGGCGCCGCGGCTCCACCACCCGCGCCACCGGCAGCGGCGCGCCGTCCGCCCCCGCCTCGGTCCCCTTGAAGCTGCAATCGCAACGCCCCTCGGCATCGGCGGTGGCGAGAAAGAACATCGGCAGCCCCTCGATGAAGAGCGCCTTCTCCTCGTCCAGCGCGTGGCCGACGATCCGCCCGAGACGCACGGCACGCCCTTCGTCCCACCCCTCGTTGAAGCGCTGCTGGGCGGCCAGCTCGCCGGCATGGAACGGATGCTCCCCGCTCATCGGGCACCCGCCCGCCGCGCCGCCCGGGTCACCCCGGCGTAGCCCCAGCTCTCCGCCGGTAGCTCGTGAACGACGATGTAACTCGCCTCCGCCAAGCCGCCGAGCACCTCGCGCAACAGCCCGTCGAGACGGTCGATCAGCGCCGCCTTCTCCTGCGCATCGTTGCTGCCGGCGGTGATCTTCACCTCCAGAAAGGCGGTGGGCTCGGCGGGCGGTTCACCGCCGATGGTCCAGCGCACCGCCGCGGCGGGGGCGATCCGCACCGCGGTCACCTCGCGGCGCTTGCCGACGCACTCCACCAGCGCATCGGTGATGCCGACGGTCAACACTTCGGCCTGGACGGGGGTGACGGTCGGGTGAACGAGAAGATCGGCATACGGCATGACAACGCTCCTTGACTTGGGTGAGGGAGAGCGTAGGCTCGGGCCAATGATTTCGGAAACGATTAAATCGAATCCCACTCATCCATTTTTCGAATAGACCCATGCGAGACCTGGAACCCGAACTGTTGCGCGCCTTCGTCGCCGTGGTCGAAGGGGGCGGCTTCACCCACGCCGGCCGGCGGCTGCACCGCAGCCAGTCCACCGTCAGCCAGCAGATCAAGCGGCTGGAGGAGCGGCTGGAGACCCCGCTGCTGGCGCGCACCACCCGCGGCGTCGCCCCCACCGAGCGCGGCGAGCTGCTGCTCGGCTACGCCCGCCGGCTGCTCGCGCTGAACGACGAGGCGCTGGCGGCGCTGGCCGAGACCCGCCTGCAGGGCAGCGTGCGCCTCGGCGCCGCCCAGGAGGTGGCCGACGGCGGCCTGGCCGAACTGCTCGCCCACTTCACCCGTCTTCACCCCGGCGTCCACCTGGAGGTGCGGGTGGACGCCAACCTGCGGCTGCGCGAGGCGGTGGAGCGGGGCGAGCTGGAGCTGGCGGTGCTCTTCCAGGAGCCGGGCACGGCCGCCGGCGGCACCACCGGCTGCGAGGTGATCGAGCGTATGCGCCGGGTGTGGGTCACCGCCGCCGAGCGCACCATCGATGCCGACCGGCCGCTGCCGCTGGTGCTGCCGATCGGCCCCTGCCTGTTCCGCAACGCAGTGCTCGCCGCCCTCGACGGCGCCGGCCGCGACTGGCGCATCGCCCTCTCCACCCCCAGCCTCGCCGGTATCCGCGCCGCGCTGCGCGCCGGTCTCGGCGTCGGCGTGCGCACCGACCGCTGGCTGGAGCCGGAGCTGCGGGTGATCGAGCGCGGCCTGCCGCCGCTGCCCGACATCGAACTGGCGCTGCTGCGCTCCGGTGATGCCGGCGAACAGGTGGTGGAGCGCCTGCGCGCGGCACTGCACGAGGCACTGGCACCGCCGCCTCCCGCACGGAGGCTCGCCTCATGACCACCCCACTGCGCCGCCTGCGTGCCCTCGATCCGGCCCGCGAGTGGGAGGCGGGCGAGGTGAGCCGCCGCCTCAACCTGGGCGACTCGACCCTGCGCCGCCGCCTGCAGGAGGAGGGGAGCGGCTTCCGCGAGGTGCTGGAGGAGGTGCGCATGGTGGCCGGCCTGGCGCTGCTGCAGGAGACCTTCTGGCCGGTGGGACGGGTCGCCGAGGCGGTCGGCTACCGCTCCCACTCCCGCTTCAGCGAACGCTTCAAGCTGCGCTTCGGCCTCACCCCGGCGGAGCTGAAACGGAGCCGGGAGAGCGAAAACGGGGAGATGGCGAGCGTTTGAGGCGAGGCGGCCCTTCGCGGCGGGGTTAACCTCACCACCGTCGAACGTAGGGCGGATTCGCGATAGCGTAATCCGCCATGGTCGAAGGCACCACGACGGCACGCTGGCACGCCGCCTCCGAACACTACCGCATCGACGACGAGGCATCGTCATACGAAAGAGCGAAGGCCCCTTCGCCCGCGGCAGCCTCGATGCGGCGGATTACACTATCGCTAATCCGCCCTACGGTCCTTCCAACCCGAAAAAGGAGTCACCACCGATGAACCCGTTCACCCCCCTGCTGCTCGCCGCCGCCGTCACGGCCGCCCCCGCCGTTCACGCCTTCGAGCTGACCAGCAACGACATCCACGCCGGCCAGCCGATGCCCAAGGCCCAGGAGTACAAAGGCTTCGGCTGCGACGGCGAGAACCTCTCGCCGCAGCTCGCCTGGAACGGCGCCCCCGAGGCCACCCAGAGCTTCGCGCTGACCGTCTACGACCCCGACGCCCCCACCGGCAGCGGCTGGTGGCACTGGGTGCTCTACAACATCCCGGTGGCGACCCGCGAGCTGCCCGCCAACGCCGGCGACCCCGCCGCCCTGCTCGCCCCCGCCGGCGCCGTCCAGGGGCGCACCGACTACGGCAGCCACGGCTTCGGCGGCGCCTGCCCGCCCAAAGGCGACCAGCCGCATCATTACCGGTTCCGCCTGTTCGCCCTCGACGTCGACCACCTCGACCTCCCCGCCGAGGCCTCCGCCGCGCTGGTCGGTTTCATGCTCAACCAGCACAAGCTGGGCGTCGCCGAGCTGACCGCCACCTACCAACGCTGAGTCCCCCGGGGTCCTTTTCCACGCCTCATGATCAACGCGGAGTGCGTAGAGGCGCAGAGTTCGCAAAGAAAAAATTCCTCTTCTCCGCGTTCTCTGCGTCTCTGCGTCCTCTGCGTTTTGCAGCCCAAGCCAAACAGTCCCCCCGACGGCCGGCGCCAACCGCGGGACCGCCGCCGCCCCGCAGGCGATAACAATTGATTACAATCCGGTGGTGCTCCCGCCGCCCCGTGATTGCCCATGACCCATGCCAACGCCGTCCCACGCCCACCCGATCCCGCCACCCTCCAGGCGGTGCGCGGGCGCTTCCTTTCCCTCAACCAGGAGCGGCTTAAACGCACCCGCGAGGCCCTCGGCGAGCCGCAGCGGCTGTTCCTCGACCTGATCCCGCTGCTCTTCCACATCAACGACCCCAAGCTCCCCGGCTTCTTCTCCGAACTGGCCCCCGCGGCGATCCCCGACTACCGCCCCTCGCCGGCGATCCTCGACGCCGCCCGCGCTCTCCACCCCGGCTTCGACTACACCCACAAGATGCTGCGCGCCTATCGCATCCGCGCCCTCTTCCTGATGGGCTCGGCCGGCTCCATCGCCCAGTCCCCGGCGAGCGACCTGGACTTCTGGGTGTGCATCCCGCCCAACCTGGAACCGCGGGATCTGGAGGCACTGATGCGCAAGTGCTGGCTGCTCGAGGAGTGGGCCGCCACCCTCGGGGTGGAGGCCCACTTCTTCCTGGTGGAGGAGGGGGAGTTCCGCGCCGGTCTGCACGGCGTGGTCACCGACGAGAGCAGCGGCAGCGCCCAGCACCACCTGCTGCTCGACGAGTTCTACCGCACCGCCCAGCTGATCGCCGGCCACCCGCCCGCCTGGTGGCTGGTACCGCCGGAGCGCGAGCGCGACTACGGCGCGGCGCTGGAGGACCTGATCCGTCGCGGGGTGCTCGAGCGCGAGGCGGTGGTGGACTTCGGCGGCCTCGGCCGGGTGCCGCCGGGGGAATTCTACGGCGCCACCCTGTGGCAGCTCTATAAAGGGATCGACGCCCCCTACAAGTCGCTGCTGAAGATCCTGGTGATGGAGGGCTATGCCGCCGGCTACCCCGACGGCGAGCTGCTCAGCCAGCGCCTCAAGCGCGCCGTGTGGGAGGAGAGCGACGCCTCCGCCGACACCCTCGCCGATACCCTCGACCCCTACCTGCTGATGGGCCGCTACGTGGAGGAGTACCTGGCGGCGCGGGACGAGCAGGAGCGACTGGAATTGGCCCGCCGCGCCTTCTACTTCAAGGTGGGCGAACCGCTCGCCGATGCCCATCGCGAGGAGAACCCGCGCCGCCGCCGGCTGCGCGCCATCACCCAGGGCTGGGGCTGGGACACCCCCCACCTGCGCTTCCTCGACTCCCGCTGCGGCTGGAAGGCCGACCGGGTGATGGAGGAGCGGCGCGCCCTGGTCGGTGCTTTCATCGCCGGCTACCGCCGCCTCTCCGAGTTCGGCCGCCGCCACGGCGAGGCGATGGCCATCGGCCAGGGCGATCTGGCGCTGCTCGGCAACAAGCTCCACGCCGCCTTCGAACGCAAGGCGGGCAAGGTGGAACTGATCAACCCCGGCATCTCCGACCGGCTGGCCGAGGAGGCCCTGTCGATCCACCGGCTGGGCGGCCCGCTCGGCACCTGGTCGCTCTACCGCGGCACGGTGGACACCGCCCGCCGCGAGGGGCGCGAGCCGCTGCGCCGCACCCGCTCGCTGGTGGAGCTGCTCGCCTGGTGCCACTACAACGGGCTGATCGGCGCCGACACCGCGCTCCATTTCCACCCCCACGACGACCGTCCCGCCGACCGCGAGGTGAGCGCCATCCTGCGCTATCTGGAGCAGACCGCGCCGGCGGGGAGCCTCGAAGGGGGCTCCCTCGACGAGCTGGCCCGGTCGCCGCGGGTGCTGCGCGCGGCGCTCTTCGTCAACGTCGCCCTCGACCCGCTGGCCCACCACACCCGGCGCGGGATCCAGATCGCCAGCGCGCGCAACGATCCGCTGCGCTTCGGCAGCCAGGAGGAGAACCTGGTGGTCTCCTGCGACCTGATCGCGGTGACCAGCTGGCGCGAGGTGCTCACCTTCCGCCACACCGGCGAGACCGCGCTGCTCGACGCACTGTGCGAATACCTCGGCTGGGCCCCGCCCCACCGCGGCGAGGCGCCGCCGCAGCTGGAGGTGCATGGCGACACCTCGCCACGCTCGCAGCTGCTGGCGCGGCGCCTGGAGGGGGTGGTCGGCGAGGTGGTGGCGCACTACTACGGCGCGCGGGAGGGCGCCGCCCAGGGGCGCTACCTGATCCGGCTCGGCCGTGCCCACTACCTGCTGTGGGTGGAGGGGGAGGCACTGCACTACGAGCGCCACGACTCCCACCAGGAGCTGATGGCGCGGCTGGCCGCGCCGGCGGCCCGCTACAGCCCGCTGGCGGCCGACCCGCGGACCCTCGACGACACCCCGCTGCCGACCCTCTTCCGCCGCGACCAGGCGGGACGCATCCAGCTCTTCTACCAACCCCTCGGCCCGCTCGCCCGGGTCTACGTCCTCGACGAGCGCGGCTCGCTCTTCCACCAGGAGGTGGAGTACCGCTCGGATGCGGTGCTGCTCAGCCACTTCGAGCGCTTCTTCTTCTCGGTGCTGCCGCGGCGCCACTACGTCCAGGGGCTGCCGAGCAGCGACGTCCTCGACGACGAGGTGGCCTACCACCGCATCGACCGCGACCCCGACGGCCGTTGGCAGATCACCCCGGTGCAGCCGAAGGCGGAGCCCCCCCATCGGCGTTACTTCAACCTCCAGGTGATCGGCGAACGGGCCGGCACCGGCCAGAGCCTCTTCACCCTTTATTGCGACGAGCGGGAGTTCTCCTCCCTGGAGTACGGCGAGGGCCTGTTCCGCGCGGTGGCCGCCCACATCCTCGCCCGCCGCGCCGACGGCGAGCGCTACCCGCTCTACATCACCGACGTGGACATCGGCCAACTGCTCAGTGGAGAGGGCGGCGGCGAGGTGCAGACGATCCACTTCCTCAACTACAAAAAGCGCATCGAGGAGCGGCTCAACGAACAGCTGAGCGGCCTGCCGTAGGTCGGCGCTACCGCGCCGACGCAAACGGAGGCAGCGGGCTTCCGGCCGGGACGGCCCTTCCGAACGGAACATCCCGATCGGAAAACTCGGTGGAAACAACGAAAGCGGGGTGCCTTCGCTCGCGTCGGCGCCGCAGCGCCGACCTACGGAAAATCCTCACAGGCGCCTCGCGCAATCGCAGCAGGACTCCACACCGCGGACACCCATACCGCCCCCCCACAACCCCCCGGCGAGTTCCGTAGTTACCGTCATGGCACTACGTGATCCAACCCCTTTCTACCCGCCGGATACACTGACAAGATGGAAGCAAACCCGGCAACCTCGCCGGCCCAAGGCTCCAACGGCTCCCGTGCCCGCTTCCCCCTCCATCGCCGCCTCACTGCTCCTCAGCCCCCCGCACGGCCGACTGGCGACCTTCGTCTGGCTGCCGCCGCTGCTGATGGCGCTCTTCCTCGGCTATCTGAGCCGGCACAACGGACTGCTTTTCCACACCCTTGCCGAACTCTTCACCGTCGCCATCGGAATACTCGCCGCGGTGGTGGCGTGGAACACCTATCCCTTCTCCCGCAACCACCTGCTGATGTTTCTCGGCAGCGGCTACTTCTGGGTCGGCATGCTCGACCTGATCCACACCCTCTCTTTCGAGGGGATGGGGCTCTACCCCCTCGACACCGCCAACCACGCCACCCAGTTCTGGATCGCCGCCCGCGGCTTCGAGGCGCTGCTGCTGCTCGCCGCCCCCAGCTTCCTGCGCCGTCCGTTCCCCCCCCGTCACGCCTTTCTCGCCTTCGCCGCGGTGAGCCTCGGCCTCTACTGGCTGATCCTCCACGACCGTTTCCCTGACGCCTACGTGGAGGGCTACGGCCTCACCCCGTTCAAGATCTACAGCGAATATCTGATCATCGCCCTGCTCGCCCTCGCCCTGGCCCGGCTGTGGCGCCACCGCGGGGAGATCGGCCTCCATCAGCGCCGGCTGCTCGGTGCCGCCATCCTGCTCACCATGGCCGCCGAATTCCTGTTCACCAACTACATGCGGATCGACGACCCCGTCCTCACCGCCGGCCACCTGGCCAAGATCGCCTCCTATTGGCTGCTCTTCGTCGCCGTGGTCCGCCTCACCCTCACCGAACCTTTCCGCGCCATGGCCCACGACGCCACCAGCTACGACGCGATCCCCGACCCCACCGTGGTGGTGGACGGCAGCGGCGAGGTGCGCAGCGTCAACCGGGCCGCCCGCCTGCTCGTCGACCGCCCCGCCATGCAGTGCGTCGACCGCCCCCTCCACGCCCTCTTCCATGCCCCCGACAGCCCTCGCGGCGACTGCCCCGTGTGCCGCGCCATCGACCGCGGCGAGCCCAACCCGGCGGCCCCGATCCGGCTGCGCCGGGGGGCGCGCAGCTACGACGTCGTCCTCTCCCCGATCCAATCCGCCGACGGAATCGCCGGAATGGTCCACGTGATGCGCGACGTCACCGAGGAGGCCGCCACCCAGCAGGCCCTGGAGAGCTCGGAGGCGCGCTACCGAGAGATCATGGCGTGCGCCGGCGACGCGGTGCTGATCGCCGCCCCGGACGAGCGGATCGTCGACGCCAACCCCAAGGCCGAGGAGCTGCTCGGCTACCGCCGCGACGAGCTGCTCGGCCTGCGCGCCGAGCGGCTCCACCCGGAGGCGGAGTGGCCCGAGGTGAAGCGGGCCTTCGCCACCCTGGCCCGCGGCGAGAACTATCTGGGCCAGCAGCAGATACGCCACAAGGACGGCGAGGCGATCGCCGTCGAGATCCACGCCGCCCCGCTGCGCCTCGACGGCCGCGACTACATCGTCGGCATCTTCCGCGACCTGCGCGAGCGGCTCGCCATGGAGGCCCGTGAGCGCGACCTGGAGGCGCGGCTGATCCGCGCCGAGCGGCTCACCACCGCCAACGAGATCACCACCACCCTGGCCCACGAACTCAACCAGCCGCTGGCCGCGGTGGTCAACTTCGCCGGCGGCTGCGCCAACCGCCTGCGCCGCGGCGAGGTTGATCCCGAACAGTTGCTCCCCATCCTCGAACAGATCGCCCAGCAGGGGCGACAGGCCGGCGCCACCATCCATCGCCTGCGCGCCCTGCTGCGCGGCGACCCCTCCGAACCCCGACCGGTGGAGGCGACCCTCCTGACCGGCACGGTCGCCGCCCTGCTCGACGGCAAGCTGCGCCGCCAAGGGGTCCGCCTGCACCACCGCCTCGACCACCTGCCACCGCTGCTCGGCGACCCGTTGCAGCTCCAGCAGATGCTGATCAACCTGGTCGTCAACGCCATCGACGCGGTAAGCGACCTCCCCGCCGCGCGTCGGGTGGTGGAGATCGACGGCCGGCCACTGGAAGGGGAGACGATCGAACTACGGGTGCGCGATTGCGGACCGGGGGTGGCGGAGGAGGAGCTGGCACGGATCTTCGAGCCCTTCCACTCCACCAAGGAGGGGGCCCTGGGGATGGGGCTGGCCGCCTGCCGGACCATCGCCGAGGCCCATCGCGGACGGATCGAGGCGCACAACGATGGCGGCCTGGTGGTGCGGGTGGTGCTCCCGGCGGCGGTCGAGGGGGGATGCCGGAACGGCTCTCTCAACCGGCACCGCCGCAGTTGTCGAATAACGTCAGGTCAAAGGTGAAAGGTGAAAGGTCAAAGGGCCTTCGTTCAACGACCCCAAAACCATCCATGCCGTACAGCCTGAAGACGAAGCTCGGGATTGGCACGGCCACTCTTCCCTTTGACCTTTGACCTTTCGCCTTCAAACCCCGCCAGGCGCCCCCTACCCAACGTTCGTTCCGATTTCGACGGAACCCTCCCCCCCTGCCGCAGTCCCAAAAATCCTGTAAGGTGACCCGTCGATCTCCCCAGCTCCCCAACGACACCATGAACGACAACACCCCAGCCTCCTTCCTCGCCGCCTTCTTCAAGATGGAATCCGCCAGCGGCATCCTGCTGATGGCCGCCGCCGTGCTCGCGATGATCTGCGCCAACACCCCGCTGGCCGGCTACTACAACCTGTTCCTCGACACCCCGGTGGCGGTGCGCATCGGCGCCCTCGAGGTGGCCAAGCCGCTGCTGCTGTGGATCAACGACGGGCTGATGGCGATCTTCTTCTTCCTCGTCGGCCTGGAGCTCAAACGCGAGCTGATCGAGGGCGAGCTGGCCGACCGGCGCAACGTCATCCTCCCCGGCATCGGCGCCATCGGCGGCATGGCCATCCCCGCCCTGATCTACGTCGGCCTCAACGCCCACAACCCCGCCACCCTCGACGGCTGGGCGATCCCGGCGGCCACCGACATCGCCTTCGCCCTCGGCGTGCTGACGCTCCTCGGTTCGCGGGTGCCCACCTCGATCAAGATCTTCCTCACCGGGCTGGCGATCTTCGACGACATCGGCGCGATCCTGATCATCGCGCTCTTCTACACCGACAACATCTCCGTCTCCGCGCTCACCGTGGTCGCGCTTTGCCTGCCGCTGCTGGCGCTGATGAACTGGCGCGAGGTGGAGTCGAAGAGCCTCTACATGGTGGTCGGCATCGTGATGTGGGTGGCGCTGCTCAAGTCGGGGGTCCACGCCACTCTGACCGGCGTGGTGCTGGCGATGTTCGTGCCGATCCGCGTGAGCCAGAACGCCGGCTGCTCGCCGCTGAAGGAGATGGAGCACGACCTCCACGCGATGGTCGCCTTCTTCATCCTGCCGCTGTTCGCCTTCGCCAACGCCGGCATCGACTTCGCCGGCGTCGGCGTCGAGCAGCTGGTCCACCCGGTGCCCACCGGCATCGCCCTGGGGCTGTTCCTCGGCAAGCAGGCGGGGGTCTTCGGCTTCTGCTGGCTGGCGATCCGCGCCGGGCTGGCGAAGCTGCCCGACGGCGTCTCCTGGGGCACCCTCTACGGCACCGCCGTGCTCTGCGGCATCGGCTTCACCATGAGCCTCTTCATCGGCTCCCTGGCCTTCGAGGGCAACCTCGCCCACCGGGTGTTCGACGACCGCCTGGGCATCGTCCTCGGCTCCCTCGCCTCCGGCGTCGTCGGCTACCTGGTGCTCCGCGCGACCCTGCCGCGCCAACCCACGTAGGTCGGCGCTACCGCGCCGACGCGAACGGAGGCACCGCCCTTTACCCGTTCTGCCACGCCCCCCGAACGGGACACCCCGCCCGGAACGAGCGTCACCACCTCAGACCCCGCTGCCCTTGACCCGTTCCGCCACGCCTCCCGAACGGGACGCACCGCTCGGAACGCGCGTCATCACCCCAGCCCCGCTGCCTTCGTTCGCGTCGGCGCGGTAGCGCCGACCTACGAGACCGATACCCACCACGGGACACTACGCATTCGAGGAACCCGCGGTCGGGACGCGACGCGACGAAATGGAAATCCCCACCCGATGACGGATAATCCCCCCCATACCACCGCCACGGAGGGCCACCATGCGCACCCCCCTGCTCTGCCTCCTCGCCCTGCTCCCCATCGCCGCCCCCGGCGACGACTGCTTCTGCCTCACCGACCCCGACGACGCCGTCTGGTTCGACTGCGTCGAGCAGCGGCGCCCCCTGCAGACCGCCCCCCTCCGCTTCTGCCGCAACGCCGCCACCGGCGAGCGGGAACCGGTGGAGAAGGGCGAGTGGCAAAAGCTCCCCGCGGGCGAAGGGGCCTGCCGACCCTGCCGCCGGCTCGGCCACGGCCCCGACCAGCCGCGCCAGCTGGGGGACCAGCCGGAGCAGGAGCGATGAGCGCCCCCCGCCCCCTCGACCCCGCCCTGCTCGCGGCGCTCCTCACCACGCTGGCCACCGCCCTGCTCTACGCCGCCGGCTGGTCCTACGCCTACCACTTCTACGACCGCCTCAACCTGGGGCTGATCGGGCTGGAGATCCCGCTCGAATACCACTTCATCTACGGCTTCTGGGCCCTGCGCTGGGGCTGGTGGCTGCTGATCCCGCTGGCGATCGGCCGGCTCGCCTGGCCCCGCCACGGCGCCCGCTGGACGGCGTGGCTGCGCGGCGCGCTCCCGCTCTGGCTACCCCTCGCCTTCCTCGGCCTCTACGCCCTGGGCTGGGGCGCGGCGCGGGCCGACTACCGGGAGCATGCAGCCGGCGGCTTCACCCACTACCCGCTGGTTCGGGTGTGGCTGAAGGAGGAGAAGGGAACGGGGGGAGCGGCTCCCCGGCTGACGCGGCTGACCGAGTGGCTGCGGGAGGGCGGCTACCGGCTGCTGGTGGAGGGGAAGAGCCGGATCTATCTGGTGAAGACGGGAGGTGGCGCCGAGCCGTCGGTGGTGGTGATCCCCGCGGGCGAGATTCGGGCGATGCGGGTGGTGCCGGTGAATCCGGGGAGGTAGGGAGGATGGTTGGTTTCAAGCGTTGGTGGGTGGGGCTCCTGGTGGCGTTGGCGGTCGCCGTGGGCGCGGGTGCTGAGGAGGTGACTGAGGAACCGCTAGTCTCGTGGGTGATTCAGCAGTTTAAAGGCGACGGGGTCGAGACCCCGACCGATGAGGCGGTGGCGGAAGGTCTGAACTGGTTAGCGATGGTGGTACACCGAAAGGGCGATTACCGACTACTGGAACAGGCTGCCCTCGCTGCCTACCGATACTGCCTAACCAGGCTGGGAGAGACTCACCAGCAGACATTGATCGCACTCAACAGTCTGGAGTTTGCGATCAACGCCCAAGGCCGTTATGGCGAGGCGGAGCTGCTCTACCGGCGGGCGTTGGAGGTGCGTGAGCGGGTGCTGGGCGAGGAGCACCCGGATACGTTGGTGAGCGCGAACAACCTGGCGTTTCTCTATCAGCGCCAAGGCCGTTATGGAGAGGCGGAGCCGCTCTACCGTTGGGCGTTGGCGGTGCGTGTGCGGGTGCTGGGCAAGGAGCACCCGGATACGTTGGTGAGCATTAACAACCTGGCGGGGCTCTATGAGTCGCAAGGCCGCTATGGAGAGGCGGAGACGCTCTACCGTGGAGTGTTGGAGGTGAGTGAGCGGGTGCTGGGCAAGGAGCATCCGAATACGTTGGTGAACGTGAACAACCTGGCGGGGCTCTATGAGTTGCAAGGCCGCTATGGAGAGGCGGAGCCGCTCTTCCGTCGAGCGTTGGAGGTGCGTGAGCGGGTGCTGGGCAAGGAGCACCCGCAGACGTTGGGGAGCGTGAACAACTTGGCGGGGCTCTATGAGTCGCAAGGCCGCTATGGAGAGGCGGAGCCGCTCTACCGTCGGGCGTTGGAGGTGAGTGAGCGGGTGCTGGGCAAGGAGCATCCGGATACGTTAGTGAACGTGAACAACCTGGCGGCGCTCTATGAGTCGCAAGGCCGTCATGAAGAGGCGGAGCCGCTCTACCGGCGGGCGTTGGAGGTGCGTGAGCGGGTGCTGGGCAAGGAGCACCCGCAGACGTTGGGGAGCGTGAACAACCTGGCGGCGCTCTATCAGCGCCAAGGCCGTTATGGGGAGGCGGAGCCGCTCTGCCGGCGGGCGTTGACGGTTCTTGAGCGGGTGTTGGGCGAGGAGCACCCGGATACGTTGGGGAGCGTGAACAACCTGGCGGCGCTCTATGAGTCGCAAGGCCGTTATGGCGAGGCGGAGCCGCTCTACCGGCGGGCGTTGGAGGTGCGTGAGCGGGTGCTGGGCGAGGAGCACCCGGATACGTTGGTGAGCGCGAACAACCTAGCGTTTCTCTATCAGCGCCAAGGCCGTTATGGAGAGGCGGAACCTCTCTACCGTCGCGGGTTGGAGGCTCATGAGCGGGTGCTGGGAGAGGCGCATCCCGACACGCTCTCCACGCAACTCAACTGGATCGTCCTCCTGATCAACCAGGAGAAAATCCCCTCCGCGGTCAGGCAGCTCCGCCGCATGGACGCCCGCCTGCGCCGTTTCGTCTCGCTCCAGCTCACTACCACCCAACAGGAGCGGGTCCGCCTCAGTATCCTCACCGCCGAGACCCGTTTCCAGGACGTGGTCTTCTCCCTGGCCCTGCGCCATCCCGGCACCGAGACCCGGCGCCTCGCCGCCGATGTGCTGCTGCGCTGGAAGCAGTTGGCCGGGGAGCAGGAGGCGCGATTGGCGCGGCTGGTCCGCACCAGCCGGGATGAGCGGGTGGTGCGGCTGGCCAAGGCGGTGGCGGCGCGGCGCGGGGCACTTGCCCAATTAGTCAATCTGGAAACTCCCAAGCCGGAGGCGGTGACCACCGCCCGCGCCGAACTGGAGCGCGCCGAGGCCGAGCTGAACGCGCTCGGCTCGGAGCTGGTCGGCGACCTGGCCGAGCGGAGCGTGGAGTGGGAGGGGGTCCAGGAGCGGCTACCGGGCGGTTCGGCGCTGCTGGAACTGCGACGCTACCAGCCGGTGGATTTACGTACCGGAGAGCCGGGTGAACTCCATTGGCTCGCCCTGCTCCTCCCGGCCAGCCCCGGCGACGGCCCCGAGCTGTGGATCGAGGACCTGGGGCCGGTCGAGGCGTCGGCGGCTCCCCAGGCCCTACTGTCGCGGACCGGCTCCGACGAGGCCGCCGCCGACCTCTACCGCACCCTCTTCGCCAAGCTGGACCAGCGGCTCGCCACCTACGATCCGCTCTACGTGGCCCCCGACGGCCCGCTGGAGCTGGCCCCCCTGGCGCGCCTGCGTCTCGCCGACGGCCGCTATTGGGCCGAGCGCCAGTCCCTGCGCCGCCTGCGCACCGGTCGCGACCTGCTTCCGTCCCATCGGGGACGGACGGGGGAGGGCATGGTGGCCTACGGCGGCGTCGACTATGGCGCCTATCCGGAGACGAAAGGGGCAACGACTCCGGGGACCGCGGCAGCCGGGACGCAAACCCCGCTATTGGCCGCCAACCAGCGCCTTCGCGACGAGCGCGGCGCCTTCTCCACGCTGGCTCACACCCGCGCCGAGGCCGAGGAGGTGGCCCGCTATTTCTGGGACCACTACCGCCACCAACCGCAGGTGTTCCGCGACCGGGAAGCCACCGAGTCCCGCCTGAAGGGGCTGTCGGCGCCCCCCAAGGTGCTCCACCTCGCCACCCACGGCTTCTTCCTCAATCAGAACCGGGAGCGCACCGAGCGCCCCGCGACCCTCTCCGGGGTCGCCCTGGCCGGGGCCAATCTGGGCATGGCGGGCAAGCGGAGCGCGGCGGGGGAGGACGGCATCCTCTACGCCCTGGAGGCCCAGGATCTCAACCTGGAGGGGACCGAGCTGGTGACCCTCTCGGCCTGCGATACCGGCAAGGGGCGGGTGGACTACACCGAGGGGGTCTTCGGCCTGACGCGCGCCTTCCACATCGCCGGGGCACGCAACGTGATGATGACTCTGTGGCCCATCGACGACGCCCTCGGCCGGGAGTTCATGGCGGAGTTCTACCGCCGCTGGTTCGAGGACCCGGACCAGCCCCCCGCCGATGCGCTGCGCGCCACCCGATTGGCGTGGATCAAGAGCGACGATCCGCAGCGGCGCGATCCGCGGCACTGGGCGCCCTACGTGCTGGTGGAGCGGCGGTAACGCCCCGTCTTCGCGAGTGGTTCACCCCGGCGCCACACCTTCGTTTGAGGGTGGGGAGATGCATCCGTTCGCGTAGGTCGGCAATGCCTTGCCGACGCAAACGAGGGCTGCGGGGGCGGGGCCGCGGGGGGCTTTCCGAACCGGCCGTGCCGTTCGGACGGGTTCGACTCGGGATTCTCCATCGGTGCCTTCGTTTGCGTCGGCGCGGTAGCGCCGACCTACGGGCTGCCCGACGGTGTCTCTTCGGACACCCTGCCGCGCCGGCAGGGCGCGTAGGTCGGCGCTACCGCGCCGACGCGAACGGAGGCACCGCGTCTTTCCCGTTCCGCCCCACCTCCCGAGCGGGACGCCCCGCCCGGAACGATCACCATGACCTCAGGCCCGCTGCCTTCGTTCGCGTCGGCGCGGTAGCGCCAACCTACTCCGCGGATAGCGCCTCATCGATGACCTGCCGCGCCTGCTCGGCGATGTGCCGGAACCCGTCGCCGATCCGCCCGTCGGCGGCCACCCGGCCCCAATAGCGCAGCGCCACCTCCCCCATCGGCCGCCACGCCTCGGCGATGTCGCGCCGACGCGGTGGCGGCCGGTAGTCGCGCGGGACCACCTCGGCACGGGCGGGTGCGAAGTGCATCGGCAGCATGTCGTAGAGCGGCAGCAGGCGGAAACCGTCGCCTTGCGGGGCGAGGCTGAGGTTGCCGAGGTGCATGTCGCCGTTGGCGATCCACTCGCCGAAGGCCCGGGCACGGACCACCTGCCGATGCGCCTCCGGCGCCAGCCGTCCCGCCCGCAGCAAGGCCGCCGTGACCGCCGGCCAGCGCCGCCCGTCGCCAACGAACTCCGCGTCCACCGCCGCCAACGACAGGGCCGGGAGGCGCCCACCCCGGGGCGTGCGGTCGAAACGCACCGACTCCAGGAAGAGGCGCCCGCCGATCTCCAGGAGCTCGCTCTCGGCGGTCGCCACCCCCGCCTCGCGCAGCGTCGCCAGGGCGAGCTGCTCGGCCACCAGCAGGTCGCGCCAGCGGTCGGCCACGGCATCCCCCGCCGGCGGTGAGAACTTGACGATCACCGGCCCCCGCTCGGCGCAGTCCACCGCGAACTTGGGTTGCTCACCGCCGGCGGAGGAGCCCACCGCTCCGCCGGCCAGCTCCCGCTCCGCCAGCTGCGGATAATCGGCGCGGCGATGGAGCACCAACTGCCCGCGCGCCGCGTCGTAGCGCTCCACCGCCCGCTCGCCGAAGAGCAGATTGCCCGGCAGGTCCTCCCCCCACTCCAGCAGATAGCGGAGCACCGTATCGCCGCTCCAGGCGGTGGGATCGGGCGGATAGGGCGCGCCGAGATGCTGGGCGATGGCGCGGCCGAGGAACCCCTGGGGACGGGCGTCGTCGGCGAAATAGGGGAGCCCATCGAACAACCCCACCCCCGACTCCCCCGCCAGCCACGCGGGCGGCGCCCCCTCCACCGCCACCCCGAAGCCGTCGCCGGCCAGCGGGCGCAGCAGGGCGATCTCTTCGGGCACACCGTTGGCATCCACCGCGTAGAGCGGGATACGCCCGACCCCCACAGGCCGCTCGACGGTCAGGGCGTAACGGGTCGCGCGGCCGCGGCCGAAACGCATCACCCGCTCCGCGGCGCCACGCAACAGGCGCGAGACGGTGGGCTGGGAGACCCCCAGGGCGGCGCGGATCTCCGGTTGGGTCAGCGGACCGGCCGCGGTGCGAAAGAGTCGTTCGAGGGACGGGTCCATGAGTCGGTTGCCCGGGCGTAGGGTGTGCCGAGGTACGAGGCGCACCGCGTTGGGTGATGTACGGCCTTCGGCGGCCAAACAGGTTTGCCATCCCGAAGATGGTGCGCCTCGTACCTCGGCACACCCTACGCCAGTGTTGAATAGAAAAATATCCGACGTTATTTATTTAATTTTATTAAAAATCAATTCGTTAAAACCATAGGCACAAAAAAGAGAATTGATGTTGAATAGATAATGAATCAAACCAAGGCATCCAGCAAGCGCTCCACCTGCTCCTCCGTGTGCATGGCGGAGAGGGTGACGCGCAGCCGGGCGGTGCCGCGGGGGACGGTGGGGGGACGGATCGGGGTGACCAGCAGGCCGCGCTCCAGCAACCGTTCGCCGAGGCGCAGCGCCTCGGCGCTGTCGCCGACCGGCAGCGGCTGGATTGGGGTGGGAGAGTCCATCAGCGCCAGCCCGCGCTCTTCGGCGCCGCGACGGAAACGGGCGATCAGCTCCACCAGACGCTGGCGGCGCCACCCCTCCTCGCCGGCGATGCGCAGCGCCTCGCGGGTCGCCTCGGCCACCGCCGGGGGCAGCGCGGTGGTGTAGATGTAGCTGCGCGCGCGCTGGATCAGGTACTCGATCAGCGCCTCCTCGCCGGCGACGAAGGCGCCGAAGGTGCCGAGCCCCTTGCCCAGGGTGCCCATCAGGATCGGCACCTCCGCCAGCCCCAGGCCGAAGTGTTCGAGCGAACCGCCGCCACCCGCGCCGAGGACGCCGAGGCCGTGGGCATCGTCCACCATCAGCCGCGCCCCGTGGGCCTGCGCCGCCGCCGCCAGTTCGGGCAGCGGGGCGAGGTCTCCATCCATGCTGAACACCCCGTCGATGGCGATCAGCGCCGCCCCCTCGGCGAGGCGGGCGCGGGCGGCATCGAGGTCGTTGTGGGCGAAGCGCTTGAGGCGCGCCCCGGCGAGCCGGGCGGCGTCGATCAGCGAGGCGTGGTTGAGGCGGTCCTCGACCACCCCATCGTGGCGCCCGGCGAGTGCCGAGACCACGCCGAGGTTGGCCATGTAGCCGGTGGAGAAGAGCAGCGCCCGCGGCCGCCCGGTGAAGGCCGCCAGCGCCTCCTCCAGCTCGTGATGGGCGCGCGAGTGGCCGCTGATCAGGTGCGAGGCGCCGCTGCCGACGCCATAGCGCTCCGCCCCCCGCCGGAACGCCGCCACCACCCGCGGGTCGCCGGCCAGGCCGAGGTAGTCGTTGGAACAGAAGCCCACCACCTCCCGCCCGTCGACCCGCAGCAGCGGCCCGTCGGCCGCCTCCACCACCCGCCGCCGCCGATACAGCCCCTCGGCCGCCAGCCGCTCCAATTCGTCGTTCAGGTCCAACACGGCGGGGTCCTTATCCGGTCCTCGTGAATCACGCGGAGGAAGCAGAGACGCAGAGTTCGCAAAGAAGAAAATGCTTTCTCTTCTCCGCGTTCTCTGCGTCTCTGCGTCCTCCGCGTTTTACCGCCCAAGCTCAATGGGCGTGGGAACAGGTGCGGCCCCACAGGGCGGCGTCACCGGCGGGCGGGGCGGCGGGTTCGGGGCGGTTCTCGTGTTCGGCGCGCAGGCCGAGGCGGGCGAACAGCGCGCGGTCGCGCTCCGGTGCGGCATTGCCGGCGGTGAGCAGCTTCTCGCCGTAGAAGATCGAGTTGGCCCCGGCGAGGAAGCACAGCGCCTGCAGTTCGTCGCTCATCCCCTCGCGCCCCGCCGAGAGGCGCACATGGGCCGCCGGCAGGACGATCCGCGCCACCGCGATGGTGCGCACGAAGTCGAAGGGATCGGGGGGCTCCACCCCCTCCAGCGGGGTACCCGGCAACGCGATCAGGTGGTTGATCGGCACGCTCTCCGGGTGCGCCGGGAGGCTCGCCAAGGCGGCGAGCATGGAGGAGCGGTCGCGCCGCCCCTCGCCCATGCCGATGATCCCGCCGGAGCAGACCTTCAACCCCTCCTCGCGCACATGGGCGAGGGTCTCCAACCGCTCGTCGAAGCTGCGGGTGGTGATGATCTCGCCGTAGTACTCGGGGGAGGTGTCGAGGTTGTGGTTGTAGTAGTCGAGCCCCGCCTCGCGCAGCCGGCGCGCCTGATCGGCGTTGAGCGCGCCGAGGGTGGCGCAGGTCTCCAGGCCGAGCGCCTTGACCCCGCGGATCATCGCCTCGATCGCCTCCAGCTCACGCGCCTTCGGCGCGCTCCCCGAGGCCCCCATGCAGAAGCGCGCCGCACCGCGCTCCCTGGCCCGGCGGGCGGCGGCGATCACCTCGTCGACCGGCATCAGCCGCTCGGGGGTGACGCTGCGCTCGTGACGGGCGCTCTGCGGGCAGTAGGCGCAATCCTCCGGACAGGCGCCGGTCTTGATGCTGATCAGCGAGCTGATCTGCACCGCGTTGGCGTCGAAGCGCTCGCGGTGGAGCTGCTGGGCGCGGAACAGCAGGTCGTTGAAGGGGAGGTCGTAGAGCACTTCGATCTCATCGACGCTCCAGTCGTGGCGCGGTTCGGTCATGGCGTTACTCGTGTGGATGGGGACGAACGACCGCTCCGGGGGGGCAGGAAACGCAACCTGTAGGAGCGGCCCTTAGGCCGCGATGGCGCCCTCTCGGCCAACCCCGCAGGTCACTCAAGGTAAGGCGCTTCGAATCATCGCGGCCTAGGGGCCGCTCCTACAGTGAAACGGCGTCTCGACCACACGGACGCCATTGCCACCGCCCACCCTTCCTGGTCAAATCGTCGACGCATCGAAATGGGATAGCCTCCAGAATTCGGGAAGAGGAGGAAACCCGCCCCCAAATAGGGTTAAATCCCTGATTAATCGGCCACATGATCCCATATCCGGGGGAGAGCGACCATGACCTATCGGCCCCTCGACGCGGCCTCCCTGGTGGAGGCGCGGGAGAAGCGGCGCGTCATCGACGAGGAATACTACGGCCTGCGCTACCAGCGCCTGCGCGACGTGATCCACGGCGTGCCGCGCGGCACCGCGCTGTTCGACGGGCGGACGGTCTACGGCTACCCGCAGATCGGCCGGGTGCTGCGCCTCGACAGTGGGCTGGCCGAGCAGTTCGAGGCGCCGGTGTGGGCCGAGGAGAAGGTGGACGGCTACAACGTGCGCATCTTCCGCCTCGACGGCGAGCTGATCGGGCTCTCCCGCGGCGGCTTCATCTGCCCCTTCACCTGCGACCGCGCCGGCGACTTCATCGACCCGGCGCTGTTCGACGACCACCCCGACCTGGTGCTGTGCGGCGAGATGGCCGGCCCCGGCAACCCCTACATGGAGGGCTATCCGCCCTACGTCGAGGAGGATGTAAAGCTCTTCATCTTCGACATGATGCGCCTCGACCGGCCCGGCTTCCTGCCCCAGGCGGAGCGGATGGCGCTGGCCGAACGCTACCGCCTGCCGCAGCCGGAGATCTTCGGCCGCTTCGAGCTGGACCAGGTGGCGCCGCTGGAGGAGATCCTGCTCACCATCAACGACGACGGCCGCGAGGGGATCGTGCTCAAGGAGGATTCGCCGCGGGCCAAGCGGGCCAAGTACGTCACCAGCAACACCAGCGTCTCCGACATCCGTCTGACCGCCCACGAGATGCTCGACCTGCCCCCCGAATACTTCACCAACCGGATCCTTCGGCTGGTGCTGTTCATGGACGAGGAGGGGCTCACCCGCGACGCCGAGTTGCATCGTCAACTGGGCGAGGCGTTCCTCGGCGGGCTGTTCGACTCGGTGCGCCAGTACAAGGAGGAGGGGCGGGTCTACCACCGCTACCGGTGTCGCTTCCATTCGCGGGAGAACGCCGAGCGGCTGATCACCCGCCTCACCGCCACCGCCAAGCGCAGCCAGGTGCGCATCGTGCAGCAGCGGCTAGAGCACGACGGCGGGCACTGGCTGCTGGAGTTCGACAAGGAGTTCCTGCGCATCGGCGGCGCCTTCGGCCACCTGATGGGTGGCGGGCTGGTGTTCGATTGAACCCAACAGAAACGATGACGTAGGGCGGATTAGCGATAGCGTTATCCGCCGGATCGGAGCAGCCCGCGGCGAAGGTGCCCCCGTTCCCGGCGGATTACGCTATCGCTAATCCGCCCTACAGGTATCCATTCAAGGCCGTGATTCTCCGACAGATGATTCTCAACAAATCGCCGAGGGAAAGGTTCCCCCTTCGCGCAACTCCGCGGCCCTTTTTCCCATGGCGCTGATCTGGCTCCACCAGGCGGAGGAGAACCGCTACGAGGTGCGTAGCGCGGGCCGCTCGCTGCGCCTCTACACCAACGGCGTCTTCCACAGCCAGTACAACCCCGGACGGCCGCTGGCCGGCGGGGTGTGGGACCTGCTCACCCTGCCCGCCTTCCTCCATCCGCCCGGCGAGCTGCGCAGGGCGCTGCTGCTCGGCGTCGGCGGCGGCGCGGTGGCCCGCCAGTTGCTCCACTACTTCCCGGCGGTGAAGATCGTCGGCGTCGAACGGGACCCCCACCACATCGAGGTGGCCCGCCGCTTCTTCGGCCTCGACCTGCCGCGGGTGCGACTGGTCGAGGGCGATGCCCTGCAGTGGCTGGGCGAGCATCGCGAGGCCCCTTTCGACCTGATCGTCGACGACCTCTTCGGCGGCCGCGACGGCGATCCGCGGCGCACCGTCCACGTCGACGCCGAGTGGTTCCACCAACTGCTCGCCCACCTCTCCCCCGGCGGCGCGATCACCACCAACTTCGTCTCCGCGCTGGAGCTGGGGGACTGCGGCTGGAACCACGACCCGCGGCTGCGCCGGCGGCTCCCCACCGCCCTGCGGCTGGAGGTCCCCAAATACGAGAACGCCATCGGCGCGTTTCTCGACCGCACCGCCACCCCGGCCCAGTTGCGTCGGGCGCTGGGCGCCGCCGGCATCCGTCTCGGCCTGCGCTCCAACCCCCTCGACTACCGGATCAGCCGGCTGTGAGGAGCCCCTCCCACCAAGGTCGGCCTCCGCCGTTCGGTGGGTTTCGCTGCGCGCTTCCCACCCTACGGCCCTGGTATCGGGCGGGAAGCGTCGTAGGGTGGGAAGAGCGCAGCGAAACCCACCATTGCGAGGCACGGCGATGACCTCGTTGCACCGCCACCTGGTGGTCGTCCAGGGCCGACCCGCCGACACCCGCCCGATCGCCGAGCGGCTGCTCCGCACGGCCTCCGCCGAGGCCGACACCCTGTGGATCGGCGACGCGCCGCCCCACGGGATTCGCGGCGCACCACCCGCCAAGTTCCACCGCCTGCTCGGCGACGAGTGTGGGGTTCTGCTCTTCGACGCCCACCAAGCATTCGATCCCGACGCCTTCGGCGCCGCCGCCGGCACGCTACGCGGGGGCGGCACGCTGCTGTTGCTGATCCCGCCGTCCGAGGACTGGAACACCCCGTTCCTGCAACGGTTGCTACGCCAACTGCGCGGGGCCGACGGGGTACGCTGGATCGGCGCGCACGATCCACCACCGTCGATCTCCGTGGTGGCGCCCGCGGCCGACCGCGGCACCACGCCCACCGACGAGCAGATCCAGGTGGTCGAGGCGATCGCCCGGGTGGTCCACGGTCACCGCCGCCGCCCGCTGGTGGTCACCGCCGACCGCGGCCGCGGCAAGTCCGCGGCCCTCGGCATGGCGGCGGCACGGCTGCTCGCCGACGGGGTGGAGCGGGTGGTGGTGACCGCCCCGCGCACCGACGCGGCGGCGGCGCTGTTCGCCCACGCGGCGGACGGTTTGCACGGCTGCGTAACCACCCGGGGACGGATCGAGTGGCAGGGGCGCAGCATCGAATTCCTCGCCCCGGATCGGTTGATCGAGGAGCCCGCCGACTGCCGTCTGCTGCTGGTGGACGAGGCCGCGGCGATCCCCGCGCCGCTGCTCCACCGGCTGCTGGAGCGACACGCCCGGATCGTCTTCGCCACCACCGTCCACGGCTACGAGGGGAGCGGCCGCGGCTTCGCGATCCGTTTCCGCGCCACCCTCGACCGACTCACCCCCGGCTGGCGCGAGCGGCGGCTGGAGGCACCGGTGCGCTGGGGCGCCGACGATCCGTTGGAACGGCTCACCTTCCGCCTGCTCTGCCTCGATGCCGCCCCGGTCGACGACGCGGCGCTCGCCGCCACGCCCCCCGAACGGGTCACCATCGAACCCCTCCAGGCCCAACGGCTGGCCGCCGACGAAGCCACCCTGCGCCAGCTCTTCGGCCTATTGGTAAGCGCCCACTACCGCACCACGCCGGGCGACCTGCAGCAGCTCCTCGACGACCCTGCCGTCTCGCTGTGGATCGCCCGCGCCCCGTCCGGGATTGTCGGCGTGGCCCTGGTCATCGACGAGGGGGGCTTCGACGCCGTCACCGCGCGCGCTATCTTCGAGGGCCGCCGCCGCCCCCGCGGCCACCTGCTGGCCCAATCCCTTTCGCTCCACGGCGGCATCGAGGAGGCACCCTTGCGGCGCTTCGCCCGGGTGCGGCGGATCGCCGTCCACCCGGCGCTGCGCGGCCACGGCATCGGCCGCCGCCTAGTAGAGGCGGCCGCAGTGGAGGCCGGGCACCGCGGCCGCGACGCCCTCGGCGCCAGCTTCGGCGTCGACCCCGATCTGCTCCGCTTCTGGGATGTCTGCGACCTGCGACCGGTGCATCTCGGTTTCACCCGCGACCACGCCGGCGGCGCCCACTCGGCGATGGTGCTCCGACCATTGAACGAAGCGGGGAGGGCCCTGACCGAGGCGGCCCGCCGACGCTTCGGCGAGGGCCTGCCGCTGCTCCTCGGCGGCCCCCTACGCGACCTCGACCCGGCGCTTGCCGTCGCCCTACTGCGCCGGCTCCCCGTACCCGAGGCGCCCACCGCCGCGGAACGGCGGGAGACGGAAGCGGTCGCCCATGCGGCCCGCGGCGTCGATGCCAGCCTCGGCGCGTTGCGCGCCGTGCTGCTCTCGGCCCTCGCCAGCGACGGAGCAATCGGCGAGGCGGGGAGCGCCCTCGCCGTCGCCCGCCTGATACAACAAAGGGAATGGGAGGACTGCGCCCGGCGTTTCGGACTCAGTGGAAAACGGGAGGCCATCGCGGCCCTGCGCGCCGCCTTCCGGCATCTCCTTGCCCGAGCGGGA
>NZ_BAAHXB010000086.1:0-23607 GCF_054657215.1 Endothiovibrio diazotrophicus | reverse complement strand
GGGAACGGACAGGCAACGCCTCCGCCGCCTCCACCCGCGCGAGGACGAAAAACCGCAACCATGTTGACCGTACTGCTCGTCGAGGACGATCTCGATCTCGCCCGGACCGTGATCGAGTATCTGGAGCTGGAGGCGATCCGCTGCGACCACGCCGGCAACGGCGTGGCCGGGCTGGAGCGGCTGCGCCACGAGCGCTACGACGTGGTGCTGCTCGACCTCAACCTGCCGCGCCTCGACGGGATCGCCCTGTGCCGGCAGGCGCGCAGCGACGGCAACGACACCCCGCTGCTGATGCTCACCGCCCGCGACCGCCTCGACGACAAGGTGGAGGGGTTCGATGCCGGCGCCGACGACTATCTGGTCAAGCCGTTCGAGCTGCGCGAGCTGGCCGCGCGCATCCACGCCCTGGCGCGGCGGCGCAGCGGCCAGGCGCGGCGCCTGCGCTACGTCGGTCTGGAGATGGACCTGGATGCCCGCCGGGCGAGCCGCGACGGTACCCCGTTGAAACTCTCGCCGAGCGGCTGGCGACTGCTGGAGGCGCTGCTGCGCGCGGCACCGGCCGCGCTGCCGCGGCGCGCCCTGGAGCAGGCGCTGTGGGGCGACGAGCCGCCCGACAGCAACGCCCTCAAGGTGCACCTGCACCACCTGCGCAAGGCGCTCGACGGCCCCTTCGGCGAGCCGCTGCTGCATACCGTTCCCGGTTACGGCTTCGCCCTGCGGAGCGAACATGATGAAACGCCCGCTCAGCCTTAAATGGTTCCTGGCGCTGGCCTTCCTTTCGCTGGCGGCGGTACTGGTGGTTGGCTATTCGGTGCTCAGCGTCCACTTCTTCTACCGCGGCATGGACAGCTTCGTCGCCGCCGAGATGGAGCGGGCGATGGGCGAATTCCTCGACGCCACCCCCGTGGCGCAACGCCCGGAGGGCGGTGAGTACCGCGGCTACCGCTACGCCCACCGCTGGGAGGCGATGCCGGCGGAGATCCGCGCGGTCTACGATGCACCGCCGGCACAACCCGGCACGCTCTACGTGCGCGACCCCTCCGGCTGGTTCGAACACCCGAACCGGATCTACTTCGCGATGCGCATCCACCGCCACGGCGAGACGCTGTTCGCGGTCGAGACCAAGAGCGCGGAAAGCGCCCCGCGGATCATCCGCCACAACCTCCACCAGAGCCGCCGGCTGCTGCTCGCCGCCGGCGCCGCCATCGTGCTGCTCTTCGCCCTGGTCATCTGGCGGCTGGAGCGGCGCGTCGCCCGTCCGGTGGCCGAGCTGCGGGCGTGGACCCGCGACCTCGACGGCGAGCGGCTGAAGGCGCCGCCGCCCGACTTCGCCTATCCCGAACTCAACGAGCTGGCGGCGCTGATCCGCGACAGTCTCTCCTCGCTGCAGCAGGGGCTGGAGCGCGAGCAGCGCTTCCTGCGCCACACCAGCCACGAGCTGCGCACGCCGATCAGCGTGATCCGCAACAACGTCGAGCTGATCGGCCGGTTGGGTGAGGAGGGAGATCCGCGGCGGGCGGCGGCGATCGAGCGCATCGACCGCGCCAGCCTGACCATGCAGAGCCTCACCGAGACCCTGCTTTGGCTGAGCCGCGAGGGGGAGGCGCCACCGGCACGGCGGCCGGTGGCGCTGGACGGGCTGCTCCGCCGGCAGGTGGAGGAGCTGCGCTATCTGCTGGAAGGGAAGGCGGTGGAACTGGAGGTGGAGAGCGAACCCTACCGCGCTGAGCTGCCGGAGACCGCGGCGCGGATCGTCCTCGGCAATCTGGTCCGCAACGCCTTCCAACACACCTGGGAGGGCGAGGTGGCGATCCGCCAGCGGGGCGCCGAGGTGGTCATCATCAACCACGGGGAGAACGGCGAGGAGAGCGACCTCGGCTTCGGCCTCGGCCTGCGCCTCACCGCCCAGCTCACCGAGCGCCTCGGCTGGCCCTACCGCAACGAGCGGGAGCCCCACGGCCACCGGGTGACCGTCACCTTCACCGACCCCGATCGAATGCGATCGGCCGCCGGCTAGACCTGCCCTTTTCTGGAAATTCTCGTCAAATAGCTCACTATTCTCCTCAAATTTCCGAAAAATTGGGACCGTTCTCCCACTCCCGCAGCTCGATCCCCCTAAGTTCGACAGCCTCCTAGCGAGGAGATCAATTCGAATCGCGGAGAAAAACCCAACTCGCGGACGATGCGCTCGTTGCGGAAACAGGCCGAGCCCAGCAGCCGTTCCACCGCCGCCGCATCGATCGGCATCCTGCGTCCCGCCAGCCGCCCCACTCCCTCCCCCACCCCGCCGGCCAGGCGCAGCAGCCAGGCGGGAAGGGCCCAACGCGGCGGCGTGCGCCCGAGGGCGAGGCACATCGCCTCGTACAACTGGCGGGTGGAGTAGTCGTGGCCGTCACTGACGATGTAGGTACGTCCCGCGGCGGCGGGATGGCGGGCGGCCAGCATCGCCGCCTCCACCAGATCTTCCAGGTGGACCATCGAGCGACGGTTACCGGTCTCGGGCAGTGGCGGGAAACGGCCCCGCCGGATCTCCCGGCGCATCCGCTCCAGGTTCCCCTTCGCCCCCGGACCGTAGACCAGTGTCGGGCGCAACGCACAGACCTCCATTGCCGTCTCCGCGGCGATCACCATCAGCCGCCGCTCCGCCTCGCGCTTGGAACGCCCATAGAGGTCCGACTCCGGCGGAGGGGCATCCCAAGCCTCATCGACACAGCGCGCCCCCGGTTCGGCCACCGCCTTGATCGAACTGAAATAGATCAGCCGCCGCACCCCGGCGGCGGCGGCGGCGGTAGCCACCGCCTCGCTCCCCTCGACGTTGACGGAGAAGTAGAGGTCATCGAACTCGCTCCCCCGGGGAAATGCGTGAGCGATTCCCGCGAGGTGGAAGACGACGTCGGCCCCCTCCATCATTCCCGCCGGGAGCATCCCTTCGCCCAACCGCCCACATACCCACTCGTCCCACGGCGGGCATTCGGCCGCGGCCGGGGGGCGCCGCAACAACGCCCGCACGCGGTATCCCCGCTCGCGCAGCCGCCCACAGAGACAGCGCCCAATGAAGCCGGTGGCCCCGGTGACGACGGCGAGCGGCGCCTGCCCTACCACCAACGCCACCCGTGCTTGCCGAAATAGCGCCAGGCGGAAGTGACGAACATACGGATGTGGGCGCCCCCCTTGCGGGCCGCCCCCCCGCCGAAGTGGCGGATCCGCATATCCGGCAGCAACACCACCTGGGAGAGGCGGGCAATCCGCCGACTCAGGTCGAAGTCCTCGAAATAGAGAAAGAATCGCTCATCGAAACCGCCAACGGCACGCAGCGTGGCACCACGCAGCAGCATGAAACAGCCACTCACCACCGGCGGGCCGAACACCGGCCGTTCCAACGGGAGATCCGCCAGGGTGTAGCGCGCCAGCCGCGCGGCAAAACGTCGGCGCAGCGCGGCAGGGGCGAACCCGCGCAGGAAGAGGTCCCATACCGTGGGACTCTGCTTGCAGAGGTGTCCGGTACAACCCGCATCGTCGATCACCAGCGGGACCACCAGCCCGACGTCGGCGCGCCGCAGGAGCAGGCGCACCCCCTCGACCAACGCTTCAGGCTCCATCAGCACGTCCGGATTGAGTACCAGATGATAATCGCCGGGAGCGGCGAAAGAGGCGAGGTTGTGCCCCCCGCCATAGCCGACGTTGCCTTGGCCGGAGAGCAGGAGAAACTCACCGAGCCGCTGCGGCCAATGGCGCCCCAAACGCTCCAGCGCCTCACACCAATGATCGCCGGGGCCATTGTCCACCAGCACCAGCCCCACCCGCTCCACCACCCCGGCCGCCACCGCACGATCGGCCGCCTCCGTCAGCGCAACGAGCACCCGTCCGAGCAACTCCAGGTCGGGATGGTAGGTGACCAGAGAGACCGTCAACCCGCATGAATCACTGACCATCGTCTCAACAGAGGCGACGGGCGCCCCCCTCCCGCTTCATCTGCCGGGACTTCCTCGCCCACATGACCGCCTGAACATAGAGCAGTATCTGGCGAGGGACTCCCTGGCGGTGGATGCCCAGAGCGAAGACGCGGCGGGCGCGAACCATGCCGTGCATCGGCACCTCGAATAGCTCGCAATACGCCTCCACCAGGGAGCGCCGCGCATCCCCCGCGGCCGTACCGCATTCGTCGAGCCGGCGCAACAGCGCCTGGGCCTGACAGACCGTGCGGACGAAGTTTCCCACCCGCATTCCGCGCCGACGCCCAAACAGGATGTAGAAGGGAATCAGGCGTCGCCAATAGCCCTGCGCCCCCACCTGATTGCCGCCGTGCTGGCGATAGCGGACGGTCTGCTCGGGCAGGTGGTGGAGACGACCGCTGGCGGCGGCGCACAGGGCCAGCCACCAGTCGTGCATCATCACTCTGGGAGGAATCGGCAGGGCCACCTCGAGCAGCGCCCGATTGACCAGCATCGTGCAACCGGTGACGAAATTCTGGGTCAGTAGCACGGGCAGGGGGTTGGTCTCATGGCGCAGCATCTCGAAGCGCATGAAAGAACGGTGGATGCGCTTCATATCGCGATCGACCACCTCCAGATCGCTATACATCAGACGTGGAATGGTCGTTGAGCCCTCATCCCCCTCGCGTTCGCGCAGCAGGGCCAACTGA
Source organism: Endothiovibrio diazotrophicus (assembly GCF_054657215.1). NCBI lineage: Bacteria > Pseudomonadati > Pseudomonadota > Gammaproteobacteria > Chromatiales > Thioalkalispiraceae > Endothiovibrio > Endothiovibrio diazotrophicus. The sequence continues at coordinate 18,965 of NZ_BAAHXB010000086.1, read as the reverse complement.
CGTTCCATCTTGTCGTGGGACCAGATGTCATCCTGATCGGCGAGGAAGACGTACCGTGCGCCACGCGCGTGGGCGTGGGCGAGCAGGGCGTTGAAATTTCCGGCGGGACCCTGGTTGCCGAGCCGATCATCAAGCAGCCGGATTCGCGAGTCCTCCTCCCCGTGGCGCCGCACCACTTCCAGGGTATCGTCGGTGGAACCGTCATCGCGCACCCACAAAACCCAGTCGCGATAACTCTGCCGGCGCAGACTCTCCAACTGCTCGCCGATGAAACGGCCACCGTTGTAGGTGGCCATCACCACCTGTACCGGACTCGCATCGCCAACCAACGTCTGGTTCATCACCATTCCGAACGCCACCGAGGGAAAAAAAGGAGGCGCGGTCTCAGCGTCCGCGCCTCGCAACAGCGATCGATCCCACACAAGGGGGCTGCCAATGAAGTATTGACGGGTTCAGAGCCTTAACGGCGGAACGCCGCAGCTCCGCTGACCTTGATCTGATTCGATTCCAACATATAGACCAGGCCCGCGCCGGCTCCCGTGGCACCGGTAAAGCCGCCGCTGATCACGCCGGCGTTGGCACTACCGCACCCGGCGCCGCTGCAGGAGACGGTGAGTGGATTGACGCTCGTCTGATCGACGTGGAAACGGCCATGGTTCTGGATCTTGACGTTACTGGCCAGGGCATCGAGCGTCGCCCCGGAGACGGTGACGTTGACCCCGGTACTCACCGTCATGGCGGTAAAGTTCGCGTTGAGGGTGGCGCTGTTGAGGGTACCGGTGACACCGTTTTGGTCGGTCGGAGAGGTGTTGCCGAATAGATTGTAGGAGTAGGTGCCGGAAACCGGCAACGCCATCGGCGCGGTAAGTTCCGGCCCCATCACGTAGTGCATCCCGGCGACGTTGCTCACCGACGCACCGACACCGTCGATCCGGTTGGAGGAGGTGTAGGCCGTACCGCTCCAACGCCCCCAGACCACCCCGGTGACCGGGTCCCGTCCCCCGTCGACCACGGCGGAGCCGCCGATCGAGAGGTGCAGCGGGGCCACTCCGCCGTTTCGTTCGCCGAGGGCGAGCGGCGTCACGTCAAGACCGGTCACCTGACCATCGGCATCGGTTTCGACCCGACCGGCGTTGTTGTGCTGAAAGATCACCCCACCGAAGGCGCCGCTGCCGGAGGCCATCAGGCCGGGGGCCGCCAATGCCACCTGGCGGAAGGGAGTAGCGGTGTTGTTGGTCGTCGCGGCGGCGAACGACGCCACACCATCCACTGCCACCTGCGTTCCGGGGGTCGCGCTGGTCTGGCGGAGGTCGTAGGCGAGCACCGCGCCGTTGAGACCCGCTCCGGTGAGCGCCCCGCTCATGGAACCATATGCCGCAGATCCATTGCGGGTGACCGAGAGCTCGTCCGGGTTGTTGCAGCTCTGGCAACTGATCGCGGTGAAGCCCGCTGAGCTCAGCGGATAGTCGACAAGACTCGCCCTCCAGTTGGAGTCACTTACCGTCGCGTCGACGGCGACGCTCACCGACTGCTTGGTGAAGTTGGCGGTCAGCGAGGCACTGTTGAGGGTACCGGTCACCCCGCTCAGGTCGGTCGGATCGGAAGCGCCGACCAGATTGTAGTTCACCGTGCCGGTCAGGATCTGCGAGAGATAACCGGGGTTCGGCGTCGGCCCGAGAATCCACTGGACCCGCGACCCGTCGAGGGCGTAGGTGCGGTTGATCACGGTACCGTTCGCGTCGATATAGTTCTCCTCCACGCCGTCCGCCAGCCGGCTCCCATAGGTGACACCGTTGGCGTTGTCACCTCCCGAAACGCTCGACCGCCCGGGGTTGACCACCGCCAGCCCCACCGTCCCCTGCGGTGTGCTGCTGCTCCAACTGGTGAAGCTGCCGAACAGGTCGGTCGAGACCTCCGCTTCGTCGGCGACGAAATCACGGACGTTGTTCCCGGTGAAGGCGACCGTACCCACCACACCTGCAGTGTAAGGCACTGCAGTCCGATCGGGCTCCGGAGCCGGCGTCGGCGTCGCGGTCGGCGTCGGCGTCACGGTGGGGGTCGGCGTCACGGTCGGCGTCGGTGTCACGGTAGGGGTCGGCGTCACGGTCGGCGTCGGCGTCGCGGTGGGGGTCGGCGTCACGGTCGGCGTCGGCGTCGCGGTGGGGGTCGGCGTCACGGTCGGCGTCGGCGTCACGGTCGGCGTCGGCGTCGCGGTAGGGGTCGGCGTCGCGGTAGGGGTCGGCGTCGCGGTCGGCGTCGGCGTCGCGGTCGGCGTCGGCGTCACGGTAGGGGTCGGCGTCACGGTAGGGGTCGGCGTCACGGTCGGCGTCGGTGTGGGCGTTGCAGTCGGCGTAGGCGTTGCGGTCGGCGTCGCGCCCTGCTCGTCCACGTCGGAGGTCTGCCCGTCGGAATCGGTCACTCTCTGGGAGGTGAAGTCCACCACCTCCTGGTTGTCGGTGGAGCCTGTGATGGTAGTCGTCACCTCGTTGCTGCCGGTGGACCCGGGAGCGCCCTCGTCGCCCCCCTGTCCAGCAGCTGGGCCCCGAACTCCATCCCCCGAACCGACGTCACCTCCCTGGCCGTCCTCACCACCCTGGTCCTGCTGCTCTTGTTGATCCTGCTGTCCTTGCTGCTCCTGCCCTTCCCCTCCCTGGCCGTCCTGTCCCTCCTGCTGATCACCCTCCTGCTGATCACCCTGCTGCGCGTCACCGCCGGCCGGCTGCTGGTAGAACGACGGGAGTTGCGGCAGCAGGGTGGGCTGGGCCCCCGGGCTCGACACGAAACCGACCTGGCCGGCGCCGATCACCTGCTGACCCACCTCGTTCTGGATCACCGTCGATCCGGAGTTGACCTTGTCGTAGGCACCGGTGGCCGGCTGCCCGTCACCCTGACCCGCACCGCCGGGGGGCACGTAGAACGGTTCGTGGTCGGTACCGCGAATACCGATGGTGGCCACCGGCGTGGAGATCCGCACGTTCTCCTTGTGGGTGCGGCCGATGGCGCCGGTGATGGCGCGGAAGCCGCCCTTCAGCAGCGAGAAGAAGCTCTTCTCGGTGCCATCCTCCTGGCCCTCGTACTGGAAGACGTCGATGCGCATGCGGGTGTCGGCACGCACCGCGAGAAATCCGCCGTCGGCCATGCGGGCGTGGAGCGAGGAGCTGGCGCCGGTGATCACCGTATCCCCCTCCTCCAGGGAACCGCCACGGGCGGGTGTCCGTTCGCCCCCCTGGGCGTCGATCACCCGCACGTCGCCGCGGGCGAAGAGGATCTTGCCCGCCGCGGCCCAGGCCTGGACCGGTGCGCCAAGCACCACCGCCAACAAGGTGAGGAACAGCCCGGCGTGGAGGCCGGGAATGGAAAATCGGCGCTGGTCTCTGTTCATGGTCCGCTACCCGCAGGAGATCAGAAATCGCGCCGCACGGTCAGCGAAAGCTCCGCGCGGTCGTATTCGTAGATCTGGATGTTGGAGTCGTTCCGGGTATAGGCGATCTGCCCGAGCAGGCTCCAGTCGGGCTTGAAGCCCCAGTCGAAGCCGGCGCGCAGGTCCGCCATCTGATCCTCCCGGGTGGTGAGGAAGATCAGGTTCCTCCGGTCGTAGTCGCCTTCCTGCAATCCGAGGCTGGCGAAGGCGCTGAGGTCGTCGCTGTAGCTGTGCTGAATGCCGATCCGCCCACCCAGCAGGTCCTTGTTGCCGTCGGCACGACTATTCGTGTCGTCCTCCCGCCCCCCGTAGAGGTTGGCGAAGAGGATGGTCTTGCCGTCGCTGCCGCCGAGGGCGTGGAGCCAGGAGGCACCGATCACGCTCTGATCGATGTCGTTGGTGGCGAGCACGGCGTCGTCGTAGCGCACCGCGGCGTACTGGGCGGAAAACGCCAGCAGGTTGTCGGCGTCGACGCTGTGGCGCCACTCGGCACTGATGCCCGCGAGATCGCGGTTGAGGCGATCGTCCTGGTAGTAGCGTCCGCCGTCCAGGCCGAGCCGGAAGACCTCGTTCCCTTCGCTGAGCTCCAGTCCGACCCGGCCGCTGACGGAGCCGGTATCGAAGGTGTGCTCGCTGAACAGGTTGCGCCGTTCGGCATCGGCACCGGCGTAGAACTTCAACCCTTCGCGCAACGGATAGGTCACCTGACCGCCACCCGCCAGGGTGAAGAAGCCGTCGTCACTCTCCACGTTGGTCGCCGACAGCTGGAGATTGACGCCGAACAGCGGCGCGAAGATAGTGGACTGGTCGGTGGAGTTGTTGACGTTGCTGTCGTAGCCGAAGCCGGCGGCGAGATACCCCGACCACTGGGGCCCGGTGCGCAAGGCGATCTCTTCGGCACGGCGCTGCTCGATGGCCGCCAGGTAACGAGTCACGGCGCGGCTCGCCGCGGCCGGCGGATTCAACCCCTGGACGGCACGCAGTTCGGTCTCGGCGCGATCCAGGTCGCCCATGGCAAACCAGGCGCGCCCGAGGTCCAGGCGGGCGCCGGCGTGGCGCGGGTTGACCGCGAGCACCCGCTCCAGGGAGAGGGTCGCCATCTCCGGATGGCCGGCGTCGAGGGCCGCGATCCCCAACAGATAGTCGAATTCCAGCTCGCCGGCCCGAGTGGCCTCCTCGGCCACCAGCAATTGGTAGGCCGCATCCGCCTGACCGGCCGCCATCAGCTCGCGGGCCTGGGAGAGAAGCTCGGGGGAGGCATGGGAAGTGCCGACGGCGGAGGCGAGGACCAGGGCCGTCAACCAGCGGCGAGGGGCGGCGGTTCTTTTAATCATAAGGGTACCGAATTCGCGTTGATCTGGCGTGGTTATCTCAGATTATTCTAAAGCGCTGGAGGACGCAAACCCGGGGTTCCCATCCCACGATCGGTACCCCGTCCATCTGAAAATCCGGGATCTCTTTTCGGCACCGTCACCGCTGCGCAATCAACACGCACTCCTCCCCCACCTCCGGCGACCACCAGCCGAACAACCACTCCAGCCACTCCATCCCCTCGGCCCACAGCCGCTGGGTGGGGGTGGGCCCGTGCAACGGATCCACCCGCCCCGCCTCACGCAGCATCCGGCTCGCCACCAGGATGCCGCGGGCCCGCGGCACCGCCTGGCAGCGGACCTGCGAGAAACCGGCCTGCCGGGCGGCCTCGGCAAGGGCCCGCGGCGGAAACAGGTGGAGGTGGCGCGGCGGCTCCAGCCCTCGCCAATCGGCACCGAACAGACGGTGGCCGAAGGCCGATGGATTGGGGGTGAGGAGCACCAGCCGGCCGCCGGGACGCAACACCCGCCGCGCCTCGGTCAGCAACGCCCAGGGATCGGGCACATGTTCGATCACGTGGACCATGGTCAGGGCGTCGAAACGCCCCTCCTCGTAGTCCTGGGCGGCGAGGTCACCAAGCCGGACGTCGACCCCCTTGGCGCGAGCGGCGGCCACCGCGGCGGGGTCGAAGTCGACCCCCTCCACCTGCCACCCGAGCCGCGCCATGCGCCGCAGCGCCGAACCATCCCCGGCGCCCACCTCGAGCAGCGCGCCGTCCGCCCGGGCGGGCAGGTACATCACCCGTGTGTCGGCCCCGGCGCGCCGCCCCGGATGGAGGTAGAGCAGCGCCCCGGCACAACGGGCCGCCCAGCCGGCGGGGTAGCCCCAGCGCGTTGCCTGGTAGCCCGCCTCCAGGCGGCGATAGAGTCCGCGCACGCCCGTCTCCACCTCTTCGTCTCCACCCTCCCCATGGGTGTAATAGTTGGCATAGAGCTCCCCCAAGGTCAGCGGATCGGGCATCGGATCGATCCAATGGAGACCGCAGGCGGGCGCGCTGCAACGGCGGGTCCCCCACTCGCCGGGGGCGCCGAAGAGGCGATCGCGCAGCCCGCTGTGGAGCCGCTCGCCCGGCGCGCCGCAGGCGGGGCAGTGGGTGACTTCACGGGGAGGGGGTTGCAATGGTTCCATCGACAATCGGGTTCCAAGTCAGCATCGTCTAATCATGAAATCGCCGCGCCGCAGGGCGGATTGGCGTAGCGTAATCCGCCAGGAACGAGGGCACCTTCGCCGCAGTCGGCTCCGATCCAGCAGATCGCGCCAACGCAAATCCGCCCTACTTCCCGGACCCTCTGAGGAGGTCCAGCAGGATCGACCGGCCATGGTACGCCGCCGCCAAAAGCGCCGCCAGCAGCAGCCCACCCCGCGCGCCCACCGACTCCAGCGACGTCAACGCACCCCACGCCAACACCGCCAGCAGCGCCGCGACCATCGCCCGGCGCCCCTCTCCGGCCCCCTCGCGGTGGACGCGCCCGGCGAGCGCGAGCATCGCCAGCAGATCGACCGCCACCCGCAGGGTCCATGCGGCGGCGGCCCCGTCGATCCCCCAGCGCGCCACCGCCGTCCACAACAGCGGCAGGTAGAGCGGCAGCTCCAGCAGGTGGAGCCGGGCGGTCAGATCGGCCCGTCCGGCCCCCTGCACCAGGGCGAAGGGGACGTTGGCCAGCCCGTTCAACAGCACCCCGAGCGCCAGCCACTGCACCACCCCGGCGCTACGCTGGGGGAACTCCCCGCCGAGCCACAGGGCGAGCCCCTCCGGGGCGAAGGCGGCGATCCCCAGGGTGAGCGGGAAGAGCAGCAGGAAGACCCCGTCGAGGGCGCGCCCATAGAGTCGGGCGGCGCGCGACCGGTCGCTCGCCAGCTCGGCGCTGAAGGCGGGGAAGAGCACCCCGATCACCGCCGCCGGGATCACCAGCAGGCGGGTCACCACCTCGTAGGGGGTGACGTAGAAGGTAACCGCCGCCAGGGTCGCCACGGCGCCGATGACGAAGCGGTCGAGGTAGACCATCAGCGGCCCGACCACGTTGCTCACCGTCATCCAGCCGCCGAACCCCGCCAGCCGGCGCAGCACCGCCCGCTCGAAACGGAACCCGAGGCGGGTCTCCGGCACCGCCCACAGCACCACCGCGAGGTGGGCGGCGGTGGCGATCAGGCGGGCGACCAGCAGGGCGGCGATCGCCGCCGGCAGCGCGTCGGAGAAGGGCAACACCGCCAGCGGCGCGAGAAAGAGCAGCAGTCCGGTCGGCACCCGCAAGAGGTTGGAGAGCCCGAAGTAGTGATACCCCTCCAGCACGCCGCGCAGGCCGGTGGTGAGGATCACCAGGGGAACGGTCGCCACCAGCAGCGGAAAGGCGGCAGAGGCCTCCGCGCGCAACGGCGCGGGCAGGTTGAGCGCCGCCCCCACCAGCCACTCGCCGCAGGGGAGCAGCAGCAGCGCGCCGGCCACGCCGAGGGCGGCCATCGCGCTCAACGCCGTCCAGATCAGCGCCGCCATCCGCTGCGGCCGCGCCGGATCCCCCTCCAGGGTGGCGAGCCACTCCGCCGCCAGCTTGGTCAGGGCGCGCCCCAGCCCCAGATCGAAGACGCTGAAGTAGCCGACCACCACCCACGCCATGGCGAGCAGCCCGAAGCGCTCGACCCCGAGCCCGGCCACCAGCGGCGGCATGGCGAGCACCCCCACCGCCAACGGCGCCCCGTAGCCCAGCAGGTTCCACGCCACGCCGCGGCCGAGCCGCCGCCCGCTCCGCACCGTCTGGCGGCTCATCGCCCGCCCCCGATGCCAGGGGGTCCGATCAAGGGTCGGTCACCTCCACCACCAACGGCTGCGGGCAGTAGGCGACCGCCCCGTTGCCGTCGCGGTAGCCGCCGTAGATCCGATAGCTCCCCGCCGCCAGCCGCCCGCCGAACAGCGCGCCCGCCCCCCCGTCCTGGAGGTCCGCCGCCTGGAAGCCCTCCAATCGCTCGGGGTCGCCGTCCCACGCCTGCCAACCGCTGCCGTCGTAGCGGTAGAAACCGCCCTCCCCGCCCGGCACCCGGTATTCGGCAACCGCCAGATACTCCGCCACCGTCCCCGCCGCCGCGACCGCCAGATGGATGCCGAAGTCCTCCGTCGAGCGTCCGCCGACGGAGCTCTGCTCCTCCCCGCCATGGCGGCTCGCCCCCAGGCGCACCACGGCGCCGGCGACCGCCGCCGAATCCGCCAGCCGCACCGCGTCGCAGGCCAGCGGCAACGCCTCGGCCGCCGCCGGCAGCGCCGCCCCGTAGACCCGAATCCCCCAGGAGACCAGCACCCCCTGGTCCTGCGCCTCCTCGTCCACCACCCGCAGGGTCCAGCGGCCCCGCGCCGCCTCGCCGAGGTGAAGGACATCGCCCAACACCCAGTGGTCGAAGCTGAGCGAGCGGGCCCCCGCCGGCAGGTAGCGGCTGGTCATCAGACGCACCTCGGTGCCCGCGGGGGAGGTCAGGTAGATCGCCAGGTCGCCCCAGTAGCTGTGGGTGATGTCCACCGTCACCTCGACGAACTCCACCCGCACCCGGTCGGTGACGAAGAGGGCGCTCTCCACCCCCTCGGGATCGTCGTCGGGGATCGCGAGCGAGGCGTCGCGCAACCACAGCGTGGTGTCGGCCTCCGCGCCCACCGAGGCCCCCCACCCCTCTGCCAGGGCCACCGCCGCGCCGGCATCCACCCGCCCGAAGCCGTACTGCTCGTCGATCCGGTAGCCGGCGCCGTTCCGGCGCCAACGGGCGTGAGCCGGATCGTTGTGGAAGGCGCTGGCGGCAAGCACCTGCTGCACGTCGCGCCAGTTCAGCGCCGGGTTGGCCGCCAGCATCAGGGCGATCACGCCGGAGACCTCGGGAGTGGCGGCGGAGGTGCCGCCGAACTGGCGGGTGTAGGCGAGATCCGCCTCCTCGTAGGACTCGGCACCGCTGTTGTAGCCGAAGGATCCGCTGCGGTCGGTGGTGACGATGTGCTGCGCGCCGCCGCTGGAGGGGGCGTTGACCAGCAGGTTCGCCCCCTCCTCGGCGTACCCGGCGGCATCGCCCTGGTCGGTGGAGGCGGTCACCGCGATGGTGTAGCGGAGGTTGGCGTAGCCGTCGAGATTGGAGTTGTCGTCCGTGCCGCCATTGCCGCCGGCCCAGACGAAGATCTGACCCAGCCCCCCGCGACCGTCGCGGATCGCCTGCTGCATGGCGCTGAGCTCCAGCGCCGACGGCCCTTCGAAGGCGTCCGCCGCGTAGTCGGGCGGCCCCCAGCTGTTGTTGAAGATGGCGACGGAGGCGTCGCTCGCGCCGAACGCATCGGCCACCGCGGACTCGTCGGCGTCGCCCGCGTCGTCCAGCACCCGCAGCCCCACCAGCGAGGCCGCCGGCGCCACCCCGGCACCACCCGCCCCGTTGTCGCCCACCGCCGCGGCGACGCCCGCCACCGCGGTACCGTGATCGCCGGCGGTGGGGTCCCCGTCGCCATCGACGTAATCCCAGCTGGCGGCGGCCACCACGTTCCCCGCCAGATCGGGGTGGGCCAGCTCCAAACCATCGTCGACCACCGCCACCGTCACCCCCGCCCCGAGGGTCTGCCGCCATGCCTCGAAGGCATTCAGGTCGGCCCCGGAGCGTCCCCCCGGGGAGCCGTCGTTGTCCAGGTGCCACTGCTCGCCGAGCAGCGGATCGTTGAGCGAACGGCGGCGCATCGACTTGCGCCAGAGGGGCGCGGCACACTCCACCCCCTCCCGCTCGAACAGGGTATTGGCGACGCTCAGCGCCTGCCCCGTCCCCGCCACCCGGAAGCGGCGGACCCGCGTGGTGCCCCCCTCCGCGGTCATCCCATAGCGCGCGGCCAGATCGGCGATCCGCGCCTCGTCCCACCCCTCGGGGACGCAGAGATAGAGCCGCCCGGTCGGTTGGCGAAGGGCGCCGCCGTCGGCCGAGCGGTAGGTGGGCGCAGACGCCCCCTTGCGCCCGTCGACCACCGTCTGTAGCGCCACCCGGCGGCCGTTCCGGTACCAGTAGGCGCCGGCATCCCCGCCGTCGCCGGCGCTCAGCGGGGGCGCCCACAGCGGCAACAAGCCGAGCGGCAGCAGCCACCGGAACAGGATCTTGGGTTTCACAGGGTCGCTCCGCATGGACGGGGAGTGGAGAGGCAACTACCCGCCCCTCCGATTGAACCGCAGATTAACGCAGATTTTCGCAGATGAGTTCCCAATCCAATCTGCGGAAATCTGCGGTTGAGTCCCGTCGAATAGGGTGAGCAGTCAGGTGGAGAGATGAGGGGCCGGGCGACTCAGAGCTCGCTCCACATCCGCAGCAGGTTGATGTAGGCGTGGTCCACCTGATCGGTGGTCTCCTCGCCCGGCGCCTCCTTGAGCAGCTTGTCGCGGGCCTGGCAGAGGTCCCACAGCACCGCCCGCTTCTCCGGATCGCGCACCAGACTCTGGATCCACAGCACCGCCACCAGCCGCTCGCCGCGGGTCACCGGCGCCACCTGATGGAGACTGCCGGAGGGGTAGATGACGATGTCGCCGGCACGCCCCTTCACCTGCTGCTCGCCGAAGGGGGTCTTGATCACCAGCTCGCCGCCGTCGTACTCGTCGGGCGCGCAGAGAAAGACGGTGCAGGAGACGTCGGTGCGGTAGCGCGAACCCTCGGTGCCCATGATCGGGTCGTCGATGTGGAAGCCGTAGGTCATCCCCTCCACGTAGCGGGCGAAGATCGGCGAGGCGAGGCGGTGGGGCAGCGCGGCGTTGCGGAAGGTCTCGCTGCGGTAGAGGCAGCCGCCGACCGCCTGGGCCATGGTGGCGTAGTTGCGGCTCTCGCGCTCCATCTCCAGGTTGTTCTTCACCTTCTCGGCGGCGGAGCCTGCGGTCAGCTTGCCGTCGACGAACTGCTGGTTGGCCAGCGCGCGGCGCAAGGAGGCCACCTCATCGGCGGTCAACACGTCGGGGATGTGCAGCATCATGGGGGGCAAGTCCTCGTGGTCGGATGAAGGGGGAGATGGTACGTGGTCCGGGGGGCCCGAGGCCACTCGACAGTCTCACCCGCGCTCGCCGATCAGCAGCAGCGACGCCGCCCGCCCGCTCGCCGGATCGAGCGGGGCCCGCTCCTCGACTAGCCGAAGCCCGCAGCGCTCGAACAGCGCCAGCCAGCTCTCCCGGGTGCGGAAATACCACGGTGCCGGCGCCGTGAAACGCGGCCCGAAACCAGCCCAGGAGCCGGGCCGCCAGCCGTCCGCGTAGGGCGCCTCGCCGCACGCCTCCCGCGGATGGAGGGTCTGCACCACCAGCCGCCCGCCGGGGCGCAGCATCGCCGGGAGCGCCGCCAGCAGCCGCTCCACCGACTCCGCGCCGAACAGGGAGAAGTTGCAGACCACCGCGTCGAAGGCCACCGGGAAGCGCCCGCCCGCGGCCAGCGCGGCGTAGTCGAGGCACTCGAACCGCCCGCCCCCCAGCGCCTGCGCCTGTGCCACCAGTTCGGGAATCGCGTCGACCCCGACCGCCTCCACCCCGGCGCCGCTCAAGGCCCGACACAACCACCCTTCACCACAACCCACGTCGAGCACCCGCCGCGGCGCCGCGGCGAGTACCGCCTCCACCACCGCCCGGTCGGTGACCCGCACCCGCGAGCCGATCCGCCGCCCGCGCACCGCCTCGCTCCACGGGCCGGCGTTGCTTCGCCAACTGGCCAGGATCTCCGCCTCCGCATCGTCCACCATGAGCCATCCCCTGCATTAAGGAAGGGACAAGGTACCGAATAGCGGACGGTTGAGGGAATCGGAAACGGCGTCATCGCGGATCAAGGAAGCACGGATTCAATGGCGAGCCATCGGCTGGAATACAGCCCTGGGGCTGTATGTGCGAAAAAATGGCCATGTCTGAATTACGTGGTGCGATCGATAGCAGTGTAGGAGCGGCCCCTAGGCCGCGATCACGACGGAGTGAGGCACCTCGATTTGGCAAGTGGCAGGAGCGGACATGGCGCCATCGCGGCCTAGGGGCCGCTCCTACAGTGAAGCGCGGCAGGCGGGGAGCACCCGGCGGAGCGGTTCGCGCGGCACGGTGAGCGGCTCCTCGCTGAGGCACGGGCTTGCCGCTCGGTGATGCTCCCTTGGTGGACGGAGGTGGTCACTCCGCCTTCTCCGCCGCTTGGCGGATCGGTTCGAGAAGCTGGTCGATGGTCTGTTGCAGCTCCTCCGGGTCCACACGGCGTTGACGCAGCCACTGGTCGAGGGGGTGGAAGGCAGGGTCGGCGAGGAGCTCGGCGAGGCGGGGCACGGCCGAGGGCTGGCCCTCGGCCCGGGCGCGGCGGAAAACGCGGGCGTAGTTGCGTAGCGAGTCCTGGAGGTGCTGCCACAGCCCGGCGGCGAGACGATAGGCCAGGGCGGCGAGCCGGTGGCGGGCCGACTCGGCGCGGTTGGGCTCGCCGCCCGGGGCCTCCAGGTAGTTGGCCAGTTTGTTGTGGGAGATGGCGCGGTCCGCGGGGTCGGTGAGCTGCTCGCACAGGGCCAGGGCGCGGCGTTCCTGGGTGAGCGCCTGGGCGAAGTCCTCCTGGCGGTGGTAGATGTCGGCGAGGGAGGAGAGGATCTTGGCGCGCAAGACCGGATGGTGCTGGAACAGGGCGAGGCAGGCCTCCAGCTCCCGGCGGGCCTCGGCGAGGCGGTCCGGGAGCTGCATCAGCACAGTGGCGCGGTTGAAGCGGGTTGCGCCGATCTCCTCGGGCGGGCGTTGCAGGGCCTGTTCGACCTCCAGCGTCGCATCCAGCCGCTCCAGGGCGGCGGACCAATCCTCGCGCGCATAGTCGGCCTCCCGGGCGATATCGAGGGCGCTGATGTAGGTGCGGGCGAGGGGCTCCGCGTCCGGCGCCTCCGGGAGCCGCTCGCCGGCCCGGCCGCGCCGCCACCAGCCCGCGACCTGGGCCAGCCGCGACGCGATCTCCGGCCGGGCCTCCTCCACCCGGCCCTGCATGACGTCGACGCGCAGGGCCTCCAGCTCGCGGGCTATTCCATGGATCAATGGCCTGCCCGCCTGCTTGTTTGCCTCGGCGGACTCCAGGTGCCGCCGACGGGCGGCGTCCAGGTCGCCATTCAGTACGAGCGCAACCGCCCAGTTGCCGGTGATCCAGGCTAGGTCCGCCCAAGCCTGGCGTAGCGCCGGGGTTGGTTCGACCGGGGCGTCGGACGTGGTTACCGACATCGCCCCCGAGGCGCCCTCGGCGGCGGCGCGGGCCTGGGCCGCGGCCTGCTCGTAGAAGGGCAAGGAGCGGTCCGGCTGCCCAGCACTCTCCAGGGCATCCCCCAGATAGCAGAGGCAGGACCAGCGCGGCTCGCCCTCCGGCGCGGCCTCCACGGCGCTCTGCAGGTGGGGGATCAGCCCCTCCAGCAGGCGCGGGTCGGAGGTGCCGGTGACGAGGGTACTGACAAAATTCCCCAGCCGCCCCCAGGCCCGGGCCTGGATGCAGTAGACCAGGGCGCGGGCGCCGGCCCGCAGGGCGGCGGTCCCATCCAGGTGGAGCAGGGCGTGGAAGGCGGTCTCCAGTCGCTCGGCGTAGGCGAGGCGGGCCCGATCCTCGTCCCACTCCGGCCCCTCGGCCTGGTTCAGGACCCGGGCGCGGATGCGCTCGCGCACCAACTCGTGACAGCCGTAGGCGGCGGGCTCCTCCCCGTCGCCGAGGGAGGTCACCAGCCCCAGGGCCTGGAGGCGCTCCAGCAGGGGCTGGGGGTCAGGGCGCGCCGGGGGCGGCAGGGCGTCGAGTTGGGCGCGAATCTCCGGGGTCAACCACCCATCCAACTGCTCACGCATCTCCGCCGGGAGCTGGGACAGACTATCGACCATCTGCTTGATCTGCCGAAGCCGCCCCTGCTCCACCCCCTCGCCACCCCATACCCCTACCAGCAAGGACCGCTCCACCGGCTCGTTGGCCACCGCAACCAGCCACAGCAGCTCCCGCGCCTCGGCGCCGGCGTCCTCCAGCAGTCGGTCGAGGGAGGTGTGGAGGGCGTCCTCCAGGTAGCCGCTCTCGTCCGCCCCGTCCTGCGCACGCACCGCGGCGAAGAGGCCCGGCAGGTCGTGGCTCCCCCGGGCCTGCTCCAGCGCCTCCAGGGCCTGGAGGAGTTGCGGCCGCCGTTCGGGCGCGGCGGCGAGGCGCGCCAGGCGGTCCATGAGCAGGGGGTGGAAGCGGCTCGCCTCCAGCAGGCGGTGGGCGAGCCGCCGCTCCTCGTCCGCGCCGAAGGCCAGCGGGCCCAGGGCGGGGTGGGCGCGCAGATAGAGGGCCGCTTCCGCCGGGTCCAGGGGGCCGAGGCGGCAGGCATGGGCGCGCGCCTCGGGCAGCGCGGCCAGGGGGCGGCGGGAGGTGACCAGCACCCGCGAGCCGCTGCCGACCAGTTCGTCGGCGAGGCGTTCCAGGCAGCGATCCCAGGCAGATTCCCGGCATGACCAGCGCGGGTCGTCCGCGGGGCCGACGGGCTCGGCCTGGAGCTGGGTCTCGAAGTTGTCGAGGAGGATCAAGATCGGCTCGTCGCGCAGGGCGCGCAGCAGGTTGCGGGTCAGCCGCTCCAGCCGTCCCGGACCGGTGAACTCCTCCTCGGCATCGCGGTAGACGGCATCGGCGCGATGCCGTTTGACGTGCTCGTGGTAGTGGCCGAGTTCGCCATAGAGCTTCAGATGCACATCGCGCAGGAAGCCCTCGAACCCCAGCGGATTGGGCTTGGACTGGTAGAGCAGCACCCACTGGAAGCGTCGCGCCCAGAGCTCCAGGGCCTCGGCGGCCAGCGCGGTCTTGCCCATGCCGCCGAGGCCGGTGACCACCGCCACCGGCTTCGCGCCGGGCCCGCCGCCGATGAAGCCGGCGCCGAGCCCGGCCAACTCCCAGGTGCGGCCGACGAAGTGGGCGTGGCTCGCCGGGGCGAGTTCGGCGATTGAGTGCAGACAGGGGTCGTGGGGATCGAGGGCGGGGCTGCGCCCCGCCATGGGCTGGAGGCCGGGCTGCTCGGCGCCGTAGAGCAGCGGGGTGGCGTGGTCGGCGACGCTGAAACGGGCGCCCTCTTCATGGTCCAGCAGGGCTTTGCGGGCCAGGGTGAGGCTGGCGGCCACCGCCTTGGGCCGGGAGTGGGCGAGCAGGGTGCGGTAGAACGCCACGGCGAGGTGGCGGGCGTAGTCGTCGCCCACCGCGTAGCGCATCGCCACGACTGACGGCACGCCCCCCTGGAGCAGGGCGTGGGCCATGCCGGTGAAGCCGGTCTGCGGCTTCAGATCGAGGTCGCGGGGGGCGCCGGCCTGCTTCGCGCCCTCGCTCCCATCCAGCTCCGCTCCTTCGGCGAGGGCGAGGAAGGTGTTCCAGTCCGTGACCCGGGCGATGCCGCCGGAGTGGCAGGCGCTGAGGAGCACCAGCCGGGGCAGGAAACCGCCCGCCTGGGTGAAGAGCTTGAGCAGCTCCTCGCCCGAGAGGTGATCCGGCCGGCCATCGGAACCGGCGAGCTCCAATAGGTTGACGTGGCCGTGGCCCGACCAGTGGACGATGTGGTAGCCGCCCTGCTCGAGGATCTGCTCCCTCAGCCGCTCGCGGGTGACGCCGTGGCTGAGAAAGTCCGCCACCACCCGGCGCCCGGGGTAGATCTCCTGCTCGAACAGCCGCTGCAGCTCGCGCCGCTCCTGCCGCATCCCGAGGGGGTGGGAGCCGCGCGCCTCGGCGAAGACGAAGAGCACCCGCAGCGGCTCGTCGGGCTCCAGCGCCAGGGGCCGGGTGGCCGGGGCCTCCATGTCGTGGACCACCCGCACCAGCAGGTTGCGCTCGCCCAGGGTGGATGCGTCGGGACCGGGCCGGGCGATCTCCCAGGGGACCCTGGCCAGGGCCGCGGCGAGGGGGTTCTCCTCCTCGATGGCGCCGGGCAGTTGAATACGTAGCGTACGCTGGTGCTCGGGCTGCCAAAGCGGGGCGAAGATCGCCTCGCCCAGCACCTCCTCGGCGATGCAGACGCCGATCTCCGCGGCCGCCGCGACCTGCCGCGCCTCCTCCACGTAGAGCCGCAGGTAACGGCGCAGGTCGAAGAGGCCCTGCTGGTGGCTGAGGGTGATGGCGCCGAAGTCGGTGGTGTGGGTGGCCAGCTCGACGCCCTGATCGTCGAGGAGGCAGAATTGGGCGCGGTGGCTGCCGGGCCGGGCGGTGATGACGAGGTCGAAGCGGGCGGGCATCGGGATATTCCTTGATTCGTCCGAAGTGCGCAGTATAGGGGGCCGGCGCAAAAAGTTGGCTTCGTCTCGGTGAATTGAAATTTTCTCATGAGGTGATGGGGCCGGAACGAAGCGCTGATTTAATCAGCGTTTCCCTCAGGGAGGCGCGCGCCGGCCGGGCCCGCGGGCTCCTCCAGCTCGAACTCGCCGGAGTAGGCGAAGGTGCGCCCGAGCAGCGGGTGGCGCATCTCGAATTCGATGCGGAAGCGGGTCTCCGACAGCGCCTCCTCCACGATGCGACCGTGACCGAGGATCAGCCACTCCGGAAGGTGGAGGGTGAAGCCACCGATACGCCAACGGTACCCCCGCCCCTCGAACAGCAGCGCGCCGTTGCGTTCGCTCATCGCCATGCGGATCGCCATCCCGAAGCGGACGGTCTCGACGATCTCGTCACCCTGCACATGCTCCATGGTGGAACGGAAACTCCAAGGCTCCCGCCCCGGAAAACGGAACACCCGATGCCAGCGCATCACCTCTGGGCTCCCCTCCTCCACCCAGTTGCGCACCGTCACCGGCACCTGACGCCCGCGGTAGGGGACCAGCGCGCCGAACAGCCGCCCGAACCACAGGAACGGCAGCGCCGCCCGATTGTGATGAACCTCCGCCATCACCCCGCGGATCGACGCCGCCCGCTCGCCGTCCACCCGCAGGTCGTAGTGGCGCCGCACCACCGGTGCCAGCCGCTCCCAGCCCGCGCCCAACGCCCGTTGAATCACCGCTTCCATGAAATATCCCCTTCAGCCGAACGACGGCTTCACCACCATCAGGAAAAAGACCCCCACCATCGCCAGGAAGGCGGGCACCCCGAGCCAGAACCAGATCCGCGCCAGCCGCCGGTACTCGGCGGGCAACCCCGTGCCCCGCCGCACCGCCTCCTCCGCCAGGCGTTGCATGCGGATCTGCAACCACACCACCGGCAGCCAGCAGGCGCCGGCGATCAGGTAGAGCACGATGGAGACCACCAGCCACGGAGAGCTCAACGGGAACCCCGCCAGATGGACCAGCAGCAGCCCGCTGAGCGGCTGCACGATCACCGTCGGCGTGGTGAAGATCCAGTCGGCCCACACCACCAACCGGTTGACCTGGGCAACGGTGACCGGCTCGCCCCGGCGGTCGGCGAAGTACTTGTAGAAGGCGCTCCCCAGCCCGGTGCCGAAGAGCAGGGTCGAGCTGAGGACGTGCAGCCACTTGACGATCAGATATTCCATCACCGCTCCTCCATCACCATCAGCATCAAGGTGGCGACGATCAGCGGCAGGTTCTTGGTCACCGGCCCGAAGGGGTGGAGCCACCACTCGGGGAGCCCGATGCTGATCAGTGCCGAATAGAGAACCATCGCCCCGATCTGGACCGACGCCACCGCCCGCACCCGCCAGCCGATCAGCAGCGCAATGCCCAACGCCCCGTCGAGCAGCGCCCCGCCATAGAGGGCGGCCCACCCCCAGCGCCCCTCCAGGCCGAGGGCCGCGGCGAGCCGCAGACTCTCCTCCAGCGGATACAGCCCCAACGAGACCGCGGCGGTGAACAGCCACAGCAGGCCGAGGCTCCAGCGCAGCAACGGGCGCAGCAGATAGAGCCGGGCGTGCCAGCGGTCCGCCGTCTGCGCCGGGGACTCCGCCAGCGCCGCCGAAAAATCGCGCGGCGCGACACCGAAGGCCTCGACCATCGGCCGCGGATCGGCAACGTTGCCCCGCCGCAGCATCGCCACGGTCTCCGCCGACAGGGGCGTCCCCGGCAACAAACCGAGAAGGCGTGCGGCGGGAACCATCACCCCGTAGGGAACGGAGACACCACGCAACGGCCCCAGCCCCAGCCACCGTCGCCAGCCGTCGAGCAGTTCGCGCAACGGGAGCGGTCGCGGCCCGACCAGATCGACCACCCTTCCGGCCGGCGCCTTTTCTTCAAGCGAGGAAAGCACCGCCGCCGCCAGGTCATCGATGTGGATCGGCTGCAGCGGCGCGTCACCGCCGCCGGGCAGCGGGGTGAGCGGCAGCGCCGCCAGGGCGCGGAAAAACTCGCTGCTCTTGGCGCCGGGACCGTAGACGATGGAGGGACGGAGGATCGTCCAGTGCAGCGGCAACCCGGCGAGGTGACGGTCGGCCGCCCGCTTGGTCAGGTGGTAACGGCTGCGCGCCGAATCGTCGGCACCCAGGGCGGAGAGCTGCACCACCCGCCCCACCTTCGCCGCCACACAGGCGTCGAACAGCGCCACCGGCGCCGCCCGGTGCAACGCATCGAAGCGGCTGCCGCGACCCTCGCGGATGATCCCCACAGTGTTGATCACCGCATCGACGCCGCGCAGCCGCGAGCGCCACGCCGCCGGATCGTGGTCCCGCGAGAAGTCCACCGCCAACGGCTCCGCGCCGGGATGGCGGGCCGCCAGCCGCCGCGGATCGCGACACCCCGCCACCACCTGATGGCCCGCCCCGAGCAGCGCCCGCACCAGCCGCCCGCCGATGAAACCGCCCGCACCGGTGATCAACACACGCATCTCACCACCTCCCGCTCGCCGACGGTGCAAAAGAGCTCGACCGGACCCATCGCCTTCGCTCCTTCGGCATTCACCACCATAAATTTCCGTAATTTCTGTTATTACAGAAATTACGATGCAAAAATCTTTCCCTCTAGTGGGAAGGTCGGCGCTACCGCGCCGACGCGAACGAAGGCAGCGGGCTGCGGCCATGGTGCCCTTGTCAAGCGGGACATCCCGTTCGGAAGGGCCGACGGAGACAGCGACAGGCCGCTGCCCCCGTTCACGTCGGTGCGGTAGCGCCGACCTACACCCGCCAATCGCCCGAAAGGCCGCTAGCGCTGCCCTTTACCCACAAATCGGCCATCAGTGAGTCGCTGGGCGGTCAGCCGCAAGGCGCGCCCTCGCCGGGGCAGCCGCCCTGCCTCAAGAGGGCGCAAGGCTTACCGCGTCCTGCTCACGCCCCTCCCCTACGTCCCTGTAGGGG
>NZ_BAAHXB010000085.1:0-23668 GCF_054657215.1 Endothiovibrio diazotrophicus | reverse complement strand
GGAAAAGATGGCGCGATTCGGGATCGACAGTATTCAACTGCAATTCCAGGTAAGCCACGATGAGGAGCACGTCACCCTGCGTGCCGAGTTGGATGACGGCCGGCGCATCGACTTCGGCGAGCGGATCCATCACTACCTGCTGCTGACGCTGGCACGACAGCGGAGTCAGGATTGGCACCAGGGATTTGACGAAGCGACCCAAGGCTGGTTGGAGATGGAGGCGCTATGCGGCATGCTCGGCATGGATGCCTCCCACGTCAACATCCAGATTCACCGGGCGCGCAAGCAGCTCAAGGGATTGTTGTCCGGCAGCGTCGACGCCGACGATCTCATCGAGCGTCGGGTAGGCAGTTTACGGCTGCGTTCCCGACGTTTCCGGATCTATCGGGGCTCACGGCTGGAGGCCTCGCTATCGCCCGTCTCGCGGAGCGGAGAATCCGCGGAGGCTGACATCGATGAGTGACGTTCCGGGGTATCAGGATCTCAGCCTCATCGGGCGAGGCGCCACGGCCCGGGTGTATCGGGCGGTGCAGGTCTCCACCGGTCAGCATGTCGCCATCAAGATCCTGACCGCCGGGCCAAGGGCCTGGGATGGCGAGCGGGGCGATTCACGCTTCGCCCGCGAACTACGTCTGTGCGCGCAACTCCACAACCCGCACATCGTGCGGCTGATGGACCAGGGGGTGTGCGGCGACAGCTCACCCTATGCGGTCTTCGAATACATTCCCGGCCACTCCCTGGCGCGGCATATCGCGCAACACGGCCCGCTGAGCCCGGCCCAGACGAAGGAGCTGATGCTGCAAGCCCTGGATGCGCTGACCTGCGCCCACGCCCGCGGCATCATCCACCGCGACCTGAAGCCGCAGAATCTGATGGTCACCCAGACCGGCCCGCGGATGACGCTGAAGGTTCTGGACTTCGGTATCGGCGCCTGGCTGGATCCGGTTCAGGCGGACGATCCCGAACGCCTGACGCTGGCGCACGAATGTCTCGGCACGCCCGCCTACTGCGCCCCCGAGCAGCTCAAGGGCGAGGCGCCCGGCCCCCAATCCGATCTCTATGCCTGGGGATTGATCTTCCTCGAATGTCTGACGGGGATGCCGGTGCTCTCCGGCATGAGTTCGGCCGAGATCATCCATCGCCAACTGTCCGATGAAGTCATCGTCCTGCCGCCGTTCATCGCCCAACACCCGGTGGCCCGTCTGCTCAGAGCGGTTCTGGCCAAGGATCAGCGGCGGCGCACGGCCGATGCGGCGGCGCTCTACGAGAGACTGGCGAAGCTGAACCTCGACGATATCTTGCCACCGGCTCGAGCGGCGGCAGGCCCCGCGCGGGAACAGGATACCCAGATCATTCCCGATCCGGTTGTCGCCCAGCGCGCCGAGCTGCGACCGCTGACGCTGCTCTGCTGCAAGCTGAAGCTGGTTCCGATCGGTGACGTCCGGCAGTCCGGCCCCGCGGCCCTCGAGCAACTCCTGGCGGACAAGTTGACGGCCAGCAAGGAGCTGCTGACCCGCTTCGGCGGCTACCCCGCCGGCGCCTTGGGCGGGGGGCTGATGGCGTATTTCGGCTATCCCTATCACAGCGACCAGAACGCACGTCTGGCGGCCCGGACGAGCCTGGAGCTGCGGCGCGCGGGACAGGCCTGGAATCGTGAATTGGCCTCCCAGGGGCTGCGTTGCGTCATTCACCAGGCGATTCATAGCGGCATCGCCCCCCTCATCCAGGACAGACCGCTGATCAGCGAGCTGTCGAATGTCGCCCTGGGCATGCTGTTCCTCGCAGGTAGCGACCAGATCACGATCAGCGACGCAAGCCACCGATTGCTGCGCGGGCATGCGGAGTTTTCGCCCGCGCCGAGCCCGTTGAGACTGGATGCGGACGAGGAGATTCCGTTGTACCTGCTGCTCGACGCGCAGGTGCCGGACAACGCATCACGCCAGGGCACGGTCCTGTTGGGCCGGCATGAAGAGCTGGAACGGTTGCGACAACTGTGGCGTGACTGCTCGAAAGAGAGCAGCGCGGCAGCGATCGTGGCGGATGCCGGCATGGGCAAGACGGAGTTGGTCAAGTTTTTCGTCGAAGAGATCGGCGCTACGGGTGGCCCGGCTCTGTTTTGGCGCTGTCTGCCCGAGTATCGCCACAGCGCTCTGCATCCCGTCCTGAGGGGGGTGGAGCACGCGCTGGGTTTACCCGGCCTGGAAAGTGCCGAAGAGCAGCGTTCTCGATTGCGGCAGGCGTTGGCCGACGCCGGAGTGGAGGATGCCAACTGCTTCGAAGTGCTCTGCTATTGGCTGAACGTGCCCGGTGCCGATCCGGAACAGCGCCGCCATTTTTCTCCGGAGCGGCAGCGACACCTGCTGTACACGGCGCTCTATCCGCTGATCCTTTGCCAGGGCCGGGAGGAGCCCCTGCTGCTGGTCATCGACGATATCCATTGGCTGGATTCCGTGAGCCTGGAATTCATCAAGGAGTTGCCGCTGCGGGCCGACGGGGGGCGGGTGTTGCTGTTGGTGACGCTGAGGCCGCACGAGCAGGTCAATGAACTGCTGCAATGGGTGGCGCACCGGTTGCCGCTGCCGCCCTTGAGCGAGTCCGAGAGCCTGACGTTCGCGCACCAAGTGCTCGGCATCCGCGCCGGCGATCCGGCACTGGTTCGCAAACTGGTGGAGCGCAGTGGCGGGGTTCCTCTGTTCATCGCGGAGTTGGCGCAGATGGCCGATACCACGCGCTTCGATGAGGAACTGCCGTTGTCGCTGATGGACGTCCTGGGCAGCCGTATCGAAGGGTTGGGAGAGGCCAAGGTGGTTTTGCACTGGGCCGCCGTGGCCGGTCATGGCGTGCAGGCCGAATGGGTGAGCGAGTTGGCGGGGGAGCAGCCGGCCTGGGTGCAGACCCAGTTGAGGAGCTTGCAAGAGGCGGGGCTGCTCAAGCTCGAGCAGGATTCCCCCGAATGCCGCTATGGGTTCGCACATGCCTTGTATCGTGACGCCGCATACCAGCAGATCAACACCCCGCGGTTGCTCGGGATGCACAACCGGGTCGCCGACCGGTTGGTCCGGGACGAACACCTCGATTCCGCCCTCATCGCCAATCACTATGCGAAGGGGCAGAACTACGGCGAGGCGATACGTTTCGCCTTGCGGGCGGTGCGCGATGATCTCGGCATGGCCTCCTCGGAACAGGCCCTGGAGAGGATCTCGGATCTCTTGAGCTGGTCCAGGAAACTGCCGGAGGCCGAGCGGCACGATGCGCAGCTGAAGGCCTTCGAGCTGCGCGGACAGGCGTTGACCCATCGCTTCGGCTGGGCCCACCCGACGGTGCTGGAGAATGTCCGCAAGATCCAGGAATTCATGCAGCAGAAGGCCCTGCTGTCGACCCATAAGGTCAAGGCGGCGACCCTCTGGTCTCTCGGCACCTTCTATCACGTCTCCAGTCAACGCGAATCGGTCCATCAGGTTGCCGGCGAGCTGATCGATATGGCCGACCACCTGCTGGATGACGGGCTCGCCATCCTGGGACGATGCCTGCATGGCCAGGGGCACTGGATCGACGGGCGCTACGATCAGGCGTCGGTCGAGCTGCTCAAGGCGCGCGCGCAGTATGACCCGCAGCGTCACAAGATACTGGCCCGGGACTACACCCTGGATGCCTACGTCTGGGCAACCGCCACCCTCGCCCTGGTGCGCTGGTTCCAGGGGCAGCCGGATGAAGCGCGCGAGTACGCCGGACAGGCCATCGAACGGGCCAGGGCGGTTCAGCACATGCCGTCTCTGGGTATCGCATTGATGTACCAGGCCTACATCCACCAGTATGAGCAGGATCGCGGCAGGACCGGGGAGGTCGCCGCCGAATTGCTGGCCCTGGCCGAGACCTACGGCCTCTCGGCGGTTCAGGGGTACGCTTCCGCCCTGCTGGGGTGGGCGTCCGATGACCTGGAGCGGATCACCGGCACCCTGGGGCTGCTCAAGGCGTTGGGGTGTCTGCTCGGCCTGACCTATCTGCAATCCCTGGCGGCGGAGGTGAGCCTGCGCCGGGGTGACGTGGCGAAGGCGCAAGACCTGCTCAACGAGGGTTTGCAGATGGCCCACGATACCGGAGAGCGCTACTTTCTGGTGCCCCTATATCAACAGAAGGCACATGCCCTTTTCCATGCCGGCGCCGCCACCCAGGGCGCACTGCAGTGCCTGCAACGCGCCGTCGAGTTGAGCCGGACGCAAGGGATACGGCTGGACGGCTACAGGCCCCTGGTGACGGACTACGTCGACGACCAACGGCTGGCCTCCTATTGGCGGCAGGTCTACCCGTCGAAGTCGCGCTCGGCCACCGACAGCGATTGAGTCTCCCGCCTTCGCCGAACCGGCGATCGCCTCTCCCGAACCGCGAAAACAGCCCCGTGTAATGGCGTGTAATGGGAGAGCTGGCATGCACCCGATACGATTCCTCCGCCGAGCTTCGGACATCATTTGGTCAACAACGCGGAGGATATGAGATGAAAACGGAAAATTATTCTGTTTATGACCGTTTCTTGCAGTTTCGGGCAGTGATCATTCGAGCGGTCGCCGTGGCCTGGAAGGAGGAGGCCTTCCACGAGGCATTCAAGAACGATCCCAGAAAGGCGTTGGAGATTCGCTTCGACTATAACTGCCCGTTCGACATCGAGATCAAAAGCAATCCGAACAACGCGGCGTGGGACAAGAACCTTCAGGGGGATTGGCTGGTCTACAGGCGGGATGAGTTGAGGATGGTCCTGCCTCCCAAGCCGGAGAACCCGGAAGACGAGCTCATTGCCCTTACCAAGTATAACAGACGGCACTTTGGCGGCCTTATCTAACTATAAATCAACCGAGGAGCATTCCCGATGCCACGCAACAACAAAACACCCGACTACGAGACACTGCTCGAGTTCCAGAACGTATATCTGCGCGCGATCGCCCTGGCCTGGACGGACGACGAATTCAAACGGCGTCTCCTGGACGATGCCAGTCTCGCCCTGCAGGACTATTACGGCTACAAGCTCCCATGGACGGTAAGGCTCTCCGTGGAGTCCGTCGATGAGAAGGTCCACGGGTGGAATTCCCGCGAAAAGCGCTGGAACCTTCCCAGAGACACCATCAGTGTCGGCATTCCGGAGAAACCCGGCGAAGACAGTCAACCCGTGGCGCTGGCCGCTTACAACGACGCGGGGCCGACCTATCTGTTTACCTGCTGCTAGGAAGATTTTCGGAGAAGGGATCTCTCCACCCCCCCCGACTTCAGTCCTGTGTTGGTGTGAGCAGACATCGGGACTCACCCTATACCTATCCGGTTCCGCCCTGATGTTATCTCTGGACCAACGGCCACGTTTCGCATCCGACCGCAGAGTCGTCCAGCTCGACGACGCAATCTACATAAGCGCACCGCGCCAGATCACAGTGCATAAGGCGGCCGCCACCCGCGTCCTTTGCCGTCATATCGATGGACAAACCACCGTTGCCGGGCTGTTGAACGAGCTGTCCCCGGCCCACGCCGAACCGGAACTCTACTATCGCCTGCAACAGCTGTTCGATCACGGTCATCTGTGCGTCGGAGAGGAGGAGGTCTCGTCCGCGGACGGCGAGTCCCTCGGCCGTTGGCAGGAGACGCTGCAAAGTGAGCTCACCCGTACCTTCGGCCAGGACGTATTCCTGGCTCTCCTGCCCAATCCGTTCGATGGCGAGGCCGTCGCCCGGTTGCACGAAGGCCGGCGTGCAGGGAAGACGTTGATCCTGGCCCACCCCTATGGCGAGACCCCCTGGATCAGTACGCCACTGGGTCGGAAGGGCGGCGCCTGTCCTTTCTGTCTGCTGTATTGGCTGCGCCAGAATCGGCCGGTGGAGCGGTTCCTGCTGAGACAGCGCCACGCTGCGACGCTGCATCAGGGGCAACCGAAGCCGGCCAGGCAGGGCGCGTTGGATCTCCTATCCGCGCAACTGATCGCCCGGTTGCGCGACGAGCCGCCGGATACCCAGGCCGAACTGTTCGCCTGGGTGGCCGACGACAATACCGTGCAATGGCACCCGTTCTACCGGCGCCCCCAGTGCGGTCATTGCGGGAATCCCGCGGCAATGGTGGAGCAGGCGGCCAACCCCCCCCGGTTACGCCGGGAGAGTGCCGCCGCCCAAGGTGCCGGGCTGCGTAGCGAGGACCCCGGAAAGACCTACCAGCGCCTGAGTCATCTGGTCAGCCCGCTGTGCGGACCGGTGGCCTATCTGCACCCCATGCCGGGCCGCCATGGCGACTCCCGCTACGTCTATGCCGCCGGCTACCTGAACTGCCCACGTCAACTCACCGGCGAAAACGACTTCGACAAGCTCTGCGCCGGCAAAGGCGACCACTCGGAGCAGGCCCGCACCAGTGCGCTGTGCGAGTCCATCGAGCGATTCAGCGGCCTCTACCAGGGCGACGAGCCTCGCAGACGGAGCCGCCAGGCCGATCTGGATGAGCCCAGCTACGGCTTCGACACCTTGCAGCTGTTCAGCGCCCGGCAACGGGCCAGGCGAAGGGCGATCAATCAAACCACCCGCGACCCGCGCAAACAGATTCCCGTGGGCTTCGATCGCCACACCCGGATCGATTGGACCCCGGCCTGGTCCCTCGGCGGCGGACGCCGCGTCTGGGTGCCGCTCGGCTACTGCTACGCCGAAACGCCGCTGGAGAGTGGTCTCGCCTTCGGCATCCACAACCCGAACGGCTGCGCCGCGGGGAGTCACCTGGACGAGGCGGTCCTGCAAGGGCTGCTGGAGTTGATCGAACGGGATGCGGTGGCCATCTGGTGGTACAACTGCCTGCTCCGGCCGCGGGTGGACCTCGCCGACTTCGGTATTCCCTACTGGAGCACACTGATGACGGAGTACGCCGCGCAGGATTACGACTTCTGGGTGCTGGACCTGACCCATGACCTGGAGATCCCGTGCTTCACCGCCATCGCCCGCCACCGTCATCAGGGGCACCACGCCATCGGATTCGGCTGTCACCTCGATCACCGCATCGCCATCAACCGGGCCATAACCGAACTGAACCAGCTGTTCGATCCCGGCCCCAACCGGGTCAACCCGTGGAACCAGGATCTGCTGATCGACGGCGACTTTCTTCGTCCGGATCCGGCGCAACCTCCGCGTGGCCGAGCCGACTATGCTCGGCCTGCCGCCCGTTCTACGGCCGACGCGCTCGAACGCTGCATGCAGCGCCTCGAACAGCAGGGGATGGAGGTGCTGGTCGTCGACAAGAGCCGGCCCGATTTGACGCTCAAGGTCGCCCAAGTGATCGTGCCGGGATTGCGTCATTTCTGGCCGAGGTTCGGGCCGGGTCGTTTGTATGATGTGCCGGTGAAGCTTGGCTGGAGGGGAGGCGTTCTGGCGGAAGACGAACTCAATCCGGCGTTGTTGTTCTTATAGATGTTCGAAAAGACTGGCGACGCGGAAGAAAAATACAACGTCGCCATGTGTCGCCGGACGCTGCTCCTCCCGCACTGACGGCGCGCATCCCTTGTCGAATTCTCAACATGGCGTCACCTATGGCCGCAAAGCGCTACACCGCGCTTGGCCCCCCTGCCTCAATACTCCTTGACCGATGAGATGGAATGTCTCTCTTTGTCGCCCCACCAACGGTGAGCGGTGCGGTTGGTCGGTGCGCGGAAAATGCGAGCGTTCTCCTGGTGGAAATGGTGCGCTATGTAATCTGCTGTAACCGAATGTAATTGGCCGTAATTGGTTCCAAAAAGGAGGGTAGGTACGATTCATTGACGCAGCGGAAAGATGTCTTCGGAATGGTTAGACATGAAGTTTTAAATTCCGAAATATTGAGTTCGCTGCGGACATGAGAAAGTTAGGGTATGGGAAGTCAAGGATGAATGAGATGGCGTGAACTCAGGACCATGCCGAGACATTTTTTAATCAATGTAAACTATATGAAACAGGAGAAGTCAGATGTCCACATTCAAGGTCAATATCCCCGCCGGCCCGCTTTGGAGCAACGATATGGCGCAGGCTGTCGGCCCCAAGGTCGCCGCCGCCCACGCCGGAACGTTCACCGGGCAGTGGAGTACGGTGGTCGACACTGAGATGAGCGTGGTGGAGGTGGAGCTGCCGGTTAGCCGTTCCGGTACCCACGAGTTTGTTACCGAGGTCGTTGCCGGTCCGCTGTGGAGCAACGAAGAGGCGCAGAAGGTGGGTCCGAACATCGCCGCCTCCTACGGTGGGGTGTTCACCGGTCAGTGGCGCACTATTACCGAAGGCGTGATGAGCGTCATTCAGGTCAAGTTCCTGTACTAGATTATTAGCCCGTGCGCCGGTCAACGACGGTCCACGGGTTATATTTCGTGGCGTAGTTTCGAACGGTGGATGTGTCAGCTAGAGGAGATAGCCCATGCCATTCAAGATGACTTCAAATGTTGCGCAATACGGTGGCGCAGATTGGGATAGTCACCTTGGAACCATCAGTGGAACCACGGTGATCGAAGCGCGGCGCCATGCGGTTTTGATCGAATAAAAAATCGTCAAATGCTGTAAATGGATATGTTTTCCAAAATCAACAATTCGTTCAATGATGATGAGGATCCAAGAAATGAATGATACTAGCCTGCCTCCTACTCATCCCAATCCGACCGCTCGTGATCTGACCGGCGTTTGGTATCAGACCGGGGACTCCGCATATTACTACATACGTGAATATCTGTCGGGCCCGGAAATTCCGTTTCGTTTCGTGTGGTCGAGCCAAGCCACGGAAGAAAGTTATGGTTGTGGTGTGCAAGGCGCCTATGCTTTCTCAAATGTTGCGTACGGAAAGCGAGAAGGCAATCTGCTCGAATTATTTTGGGTGGACGTGCCTAAAGGATATTGTATGAATGGCGGTCGAGCGCTCCTTGAGATCGTCGATGATGGAGATGGCTTGCGTCTTCAGTGGCTGGAAGGTGACCCGGTGCCTGAATTTGCCAGAGGCGCTTTTTACCCACAAGGTTCGGATCAATTTCCCTCGGAGAATTGATTTGCCTCGTGATTTTGTTGCACCCGAGACTCTTGCGTGACGGAGGGTGTAAATAGTCACTTGGTATTGGTGAGCCCCGCGTTGCGGGGCTTTTGTTTTGCCTCGTGGCCGGTGTGGGTATCGATTGCGGCGAGCAGCTGCGCCTTTTTGATCGGCTTGGTCAGGTGTCCGTCGCAGCCGGCCTCCAGGCTCTTGCGTGCATCACCGTCGAGGGCGTGGGCGGTGAGGGCGAGGATGACGGTAGGCGAGTGTCCGCCGCCTCGTTCCGCTTCGCGGATCGCGCGGGTGGCCTGATAGCCGTCCATCAGCGGCATCTGGATGTCCATCAGGATCAGGTCGAAGCGCTCGCTGGCCGCCCGGCGCACCGCCGCTTCGCCGTCGCCGACCACCTCCAGGTGGTGGGGGGTGCCCTTCAGGTAGGTCTGGATCAGCAGGGTGTTGTCTTCGGAATCCTCGGCCATGAGGATGCGCAGGGCCGCTTGTGGCTGTCTGGCGCGCTCCGGTTCTTCTTCCGGGATGGCGGCGGGGAAGGGGGCGGCGACGGGCGGCGCGGAGAGCAGCGGCAGCTCGATGTGGAAGGTGCTGCCGTGGTCGAGGCGGCTCTCGACATGAATCCGGCCGTCCATCCGCTCGATCAGCTGGCGGGTGATCGCCAGGCCCAGACCGGTGCCGCCATAGCGGCGGGCGTAGCCGGTGTCCACCTGGGTGAATTTCTCGAAAATCCGTTCGAGGTGATCCGGACCGATGCCGATGCCGGTGTCGCTGACGCTTAGCCGCAGGATCTCGGGGCGGGAGCGTCGGTCGGCTTCGAGGGTCACCGTCACCCGGCCTCGTTCGGTGAACTTGACGGCGTTGCCGATCAGGTTGACCAGCACCTGACGCAGGCGGCGCTCGTCGCCCCGCACCCAGCTGTGGTGGACGGGGTCGACGTGTCGCTCCAACCGCAGGCCCTTGTTCTCGGCGACCACCCCCATCATCCCGACGGTCTCCTCGACGATCCGCGCCAGCTCCACCGGCTCTTCACGGAGCGAGGCGCGGCCCGCTTCGACGGCGCTCAGGTCGAGGATGCTGTCGATCAACTCCAGCAGGGTGTTGCTCGCCTGTTGCAGACGGTGCAGGTGGGCACGCTGTTCGTCGTCGAGGTTCGATTCGAGCAGCAGGTCGCCGAGCCCCACCACCACGTTCATCGGCGTGCGGATCTCGTGGCTCATGGTGGCGAGAAATTCGCTCTTCGCCCGGTTGGCGGACTCGGCACGGTTCCGCGACTCGGTCAGCGCCTGCTCGCTCTCGCGCTGTCCGGTGATGTCGTGGGCGATGCCGAGCACGCCGATGACCTGGCCGCGGGCGTCCCTCATCGGGGTCTTGGTGGTCTCCATCAGCAGGTGGCGGCCGTCGCTGGCGTAGGTGATCCACTCTTCGTTGGTTGAGGGACCGCCGTGGGCGATCGCCTTGAGGTCGTGCTCGCGGAAGGAGTCGGCCTGCGAACGGTCGACGAAGTCGTAATCGGTCTTGCCGACGATCTCCTCCTCGGCGGCGCCGAAATAGCGTTCGAACTCGCTGTTGCAGGCGAGGTAGCGCCCCTCGCCGTCCTTCAGCCAGACCAGGTCCGGCACGGTGCGGATCAGCGACTTGAGGAAGCCGCGCTCGCGCTCCAGATCGCCGAGCGCGTGTCGCAGGCTCTCTTCGGTGTCACGGCGCTCGGTGATGTCGGTGAAAATGGTGGCGAACTGGTTTGGTCCAGGGGAGAAGACCGAGATGTCGAAGTGCCGCGCCATCGGTTCGTAACGGCTCTCGAAACGGGTACCCCGGCCGCTCAGACCCACCTCGCGGAAGATCTCCAGATAAGGGGGCGGGGTCTGCCCGTAGATCGCGGAGGCGAGCTCGCCCTCCACCGCCTCCTTGCTCAATCCGAGGATCGCGCTGTACGCGGGGTTGACCTCGAGGATGCGGTAGTCGGTGGCGCGTCCCTGTTCGTCGAACACCAGTTCGTGCAGGGCGACCCCTTCGTTCATCGCCTGGAACAGCGTCTGGAAGCGTTGCGCGTCGTCGTGGCGGTGGGGAGATTCCGGGTCTCGGTTCATCGTGGGTGGTTGCCGTGGTGGAGACGATGTCCACAGGATTGTCGCCGCCTCTCCGTGGCGGGATCGTCTTCTCTCCTTCGTCTCCAAGCTTAGAAAAATTTGATCCCCCGCGCTGGCTTTTTTCGCGGAACTCCGGCGGCGCGCCACGGTCTTCCCCTACGTCGTTCGTGTATTGGCTTGACGTTTAGGAGGAGCGTTGCGGGATGTCGCCGACAACAACCAACCACCACCGTTCCTTTTTCCCGTTCCTGTTCATCCGCCCCCCGCCCCGTCCGCACCGGCCGTGATCCGCCGGTGGCGCCGCTCGCCGGCTTCGCTGCGGCGGGGGGCTGCCCCGTCGCCGACCCCCCATTCGCTTCGGGAGCATCCAATCAGATGATTCAAATCGAACAGTTGAGTCGCCGCTACGGTGGTTTCACCGCCGTGGACGACGTCAGTTTCACCATCGGTGGTGGTGAGGTGGTCGGTCTGCTCGGCCACAACGGCGCCGGCAAGACCACCATCATGAAGATGATCTGCGGCTTTCTGGAGCCCACCGCCGGGTCCATCACCGTCGACGGCCTGCGCGTCGGCCGGGACACCGCGGCGATCCAGGCGCGCATCGGCTATCTGCCGGAGAACTGTCCGGTGTGGCCGGAGATGACGGTGATCGACTATCTCGACTACCAGGCGGCGCTGCACGGCGTGCCGGAGGTGCAGCGCAATGCGGCGATCGTCCGCGCGATCCGCCGCACCGCGCTGAAGGAGAAGGCCGCCGCGCCGATCCACACCCTCTCCCGCGGCTACCGCCAGCGGGTCGGGGTGGCCCAGGCGATCCTCCACGACCCCGACATCGTGATCCTCGACGAGCCCACCAACGGCCTCGACCCGACCCAGATCCGCCACATGCGCGAGCTGATCCGCGAGCTGGCGAAGAGCGCCACGGTGATCGTCTCCACCCACATCCTGCAGGAGGTGCAGGCGGTCTGCGAGCGGGTGTTGATCCTGCGCGCCGGCCGGCTGGTGGTCGACTCGCGGATCGACGAGTTGCAGCGCGGCCACGCCCTGCTGGTGGCGGTGGAGGGCGACGCGGCGCCCGCGCTGCACGGCGTCGACGGGGTCTCCTCGGTGACCCCTTTGGCGAGCGTCGACGGCCGCTCGCGCTACCGTCTGGAGGCGCTGCCGGAGGCGGCGCCGAAGGTGGCCGCGGCGCTCGCCGGGGCCGGCGTGGCGCTGCACGAACTGCACGCCGAGCGCCACGACCTGGAGACGGTGTTCGCACGGGTCAACGAGGAGGTGGCCAATGGATAGTCTGCTCCCCGCCGTCGGACGGGTGGCGCGCAAGGAGTTTCGCGGCTTCTTCGCCACCCCGGCGGCCTATCTCTTCCTCGGCGCCTTCCTGGCGGCGACGCTCTTCATCTTCTTCTGGGTGGAGAAGTTCTTCGCCCGCAACATCGCCGACGTGCGGCCGCTGTTCCAGTGGCTGCCGCAGCTGCTGATCTTCCTGGTGGCGGCGCTGACCATGCGCGCCTGGTCCGAGGAGCGGCGCGGCGGCACCCTGGAGAGCCTGCTCACCGCGCCGGTGCCGCCGCTCGCCCTGGTGCTCGGCAAGTTCGCCGCCGCCCTCGGCCTGGTCGCCCTGGCGCTGGCGCTGACCCTGCCGCTGCCGGTGACCGCCTCTCTGCTCGGGCCCCTCGACTGGGGGCCGGTGGTCGGTGGCTACGTGGCGACGCTCTTCCTCGCCGCCGCCTACGTGGCGATCGGTCTCTACATGAGCGTGCGCACCGACAACCCGATCGTCGCGCTGATCCTCACCGCGGTGGTCTGCGGGCTCTTCTATCTGGTCGGCAGCGACACCCTCACCGGGCTGTTCGGCCACTCCGTCGCGCGCATCCTCGACGACCTCGGCACCGGCTCGCGCTTCGCCTCGACCACCCGCGGGGTGCTCGACCCGGCCGACCTCTACTACTACGTCTCGCTGGTCGGGGTGTTCCTCACCCTCAACCTCTACACCCTGGAGCGGCTGCGCTGGGCGGGCAACCCGGCCAGCGCGCGCCACCGCCGCTGGGGCGTGCTGGCCGGCTTGGTGGCGGCCAATTTCGTCGCCGCCAACCTGTGGCTGACGCCGCTCAATCTGGCCCGCGCCGACATCACCGCGGGGCACCTCTACACGTTGTCGGATGCCACCAGGCAGCAGCTCGCCGAGCTGCGCGAGCCGCTGCTGATCCGCGGCTACTTCTCCGCCAAGACCCACCCGCTGCTGGCGCCGCTGGTGCCGCAGATCGAGGACCTGTTGCACGAGTACGCGGTGGCCGCCGGGGGACGTGCGCGGGTGGAGTTCATCGATCCCACCCGCGACCGCGACGCCGAGGAGGAGGCCGCCTCGCGCTACGGCATCCGCCCGGTGCCGTTCCAGACCGCGGATCGTTACCAGTCGGCGGTGGTCAACTCCTACTTCAACCTGGTGATCGCCTACGGCGACCAGTACGAGACCCTCGGCTACCGCGACCTGATCGAGGTCAAGGCGCGCGGCGAGCGCGACCTCGACGTGGTGCTGAAGGACCCCGAGTACGCCATCACCCGCGCCATCCGCAAGGTGGCCGGCGCCTACCAGTCGGGGGGTAATCCGTTCGAGGAGCTGAATCACCCGATCACCTTCAAGGGCTACCTCTCGCCCGACGACCGTCTGCCGGAGAGCCTGCGCACCCTGCACGGCGACCTCCAGGGGATCCTCGACGATCTCGTCAAGAAGTCCGACGGCAAGCTCAAGGTGAGTTTCGAGGACCCGGACGCCGACGGCGGCAAGCTGGCCGCCGAGCTGAAGCGCAAATACGGCTTCGGCCCGCAGATCGCCAGCCTGCTCGATCCCCAGCCGTTCTGGTTCTACATGGTGCTGGAGGGCGACGGCGACGCGGCCCAGGTGCCGCTGCCGGAGACCCTCGACAAGGCCTCCCTGGAGCGCTCGATCAACGCCGCCCTGCAACGGCTCACCCCCGGCGTGCTGAAAACCATCGCGGTGGTCAAGCCGCCGGCCTACGGCCCCGGTGGGCAGCACTACAGCGAGCTGGAGAAGGTGCTCGGCGAGAACGCCCGGCTGAAGACGGTGGATCTGAAGAACGGCCGGGTGCCGGAGGAGGCCGACCTGCTGCTGCTGTTGGCGCCGCGTGAGCTGGACGACCGCCAGCGCTTCGCCGTCGACCAGTTCCTGATGCGCGGCGGCAGCGTGGTGCTCGCCACCTCGCCGTTCGACGTCCAGGTGGGCAACTCGCTGAAGGCGTCGAAGGAGAAGTCGGGCCTCGGCGACTGGCTCGCCGGCTACGGTATCGACGTCGGTGACGCGATGGTGCTCGATCCGCAGAACGCCGCCCTGCCGGTGCCGGTGGAGCGCAACATCGGCGGCCTTTCGCTGCGCGAGATCCGCATGCTGCCCTATCCCCACTTCCCCGATCTGCGCGACGAGGAGTTGAATCCGGACAACCCGATCACCGCGGCGCTCGGCCAGCTCACCCTCAACTGGGTCTCGCCGATCAGCGTCGATGCGCAGAAGAACGCCAAGCGCAAGGTGACCGAGCTGCTGCACAGCTCCGCCGAGAGCTGGACCTCCGATTCGCTGGACATGGTCCCCGACTACCGCGGCTACCCCGACAGCGGCTTCGCGGTGAGCGGCCAGCGCGGAGCGCAGCTGCTGGCGGTGGCGCTGGAGGGGCGCTTCGACTCCTACTACCGCGGCAAGGAGTCGCCGCTGGCGGCCGAGGAGGCGGCCAAGCCGGACGAGCCGGCGCAGGGCGGAGCGAAAGCGGGCGAGAAGGAGGAGAAGAAGCCGCGGATCACCGGCGTGATCGAGCGCTCCCCCGAATCGGCGCGGCTGATCGTGGTCTCCAGCAACACCTTCGCCTCCGACGCCTCGCTGGAGCTCGCCTCCCAGGGGATGAGCACCCTCTATACCCAGCCGCTGGCCTTCCTGCAGAACGCCATCGACTGGTCGCTGGAGGACCGCGGCCTGCTCTCGCTGCGCGGCCGCACCCGGCTCGCGCGCACCCTCGATCCGTTGCCGGAGGGGCAGCGCCGCGTCTGGGAGTACCTGAACTACGGTCTGGCGCTGGCCGGCCTGATTGCGGTGTGGGGCTGGCGCCGTCGGGTGGCGGTCGCCGACCGTCGCCGGTACCAGCGGATCCTTGCGGAGGCCTGAACGATGAACCGTACGATGAACAACACGATGAAACTGCTCGCCGTGGTGCTCGCCGCCCAGCTGCTGCTGGCGCTCGCCGTCGGCACCGAAGGTCCCGGCCTCGCCGTCAACGGCGAGCGCGTCCCGCTGGTGGCGGCGGCCAAGGAGAAGGTCGATCACCTCATCCTGGAGGGACCGGACCAGGCCAAGGTGGAGCTGGTGCGCAAGGGCGACGGCTGGCAGCTCCCCGCGGTCGACGGCTTTCCTGCCGATGGGGGCCGGGTCGACCAACTGCTCGATCGCCTGATCGCGCTCAAGGGGGGCAGCGCGGTGGCCACCAGCGACGGTGCCCGCGAGCGCTTCCGGGTGGACGACCAGAACTTCGAACGGCGCATCACCCTGCGCCACGGCGACGAGGCCCTGGCCACCCTCTACCTCGGCACTTCGCCCGGCATGCACCTCGTGCACGCCCGTAGCGGGGAGAACGATGCGATCTACGCGGTCAAGCTGGCCACCTACGACGTTCCGGTGAAGCGGGCCGCGTGGGAGAAGAAGGACCTGCTCGGGATGTCGCGCAAGGAGATCGTGGCGATCGGCGTCGACGGCCTGAGCATCGAGCGGGCCGCGCCGCCGGCTGCGGCCGGGGACAAGGAGGACGCCGGGAAGCAGGAGGCCTCCCCGGCGCCGGGCTGGATCCTGAAGGGGGGCGAGGGGAGCCTCGATGTCGCCGCGGCGGACAAGCTCGCCGGCCTGCTCGCCGACCTGCGCATCGACGAGGCGCTCGGTCGAGAGGTGAAGCCGGAGTATGGCCTGGAGAAGCCGCGGCTGGCATTCACCGTCACCCGCCACGACGGTGAGGTGCTGAGCTATGCACTGGGCAGCGACCCGCAGGGTAAGCGCTATACCCTGAAGCGTTCCGACCGTCCCGAATACTTCCGCGTCGCCGGCTACGTCGCCGAGCCGCTGATCGCCGCCGCCGGGCGCGACGCGCTGCTCGGCATCGAGGCGGCGTCGAAGGCGGCGACGGGCGAGGCGAAATGATGGATTGACCACGCAGGGTTTCGCCCGGGGAGGGGCGATATGGGCTGGAGCGCGACTGCTCCAGCCTTTTTTTTGTCACCGGGTTTCTGTGGCGACCGGCAGACCCCCCGGGTTACCACGCTCTGCGTGGGTAGCCCGGCCTCCCCGCCGGCACCGCCGCATCCTCTGGACGCGCCGCGTCGGCACCGCCAGGAGTGCGCACCGCCGCCCCGGGCAGGACGCAGAGCGTCCAAGCGAGTCGGTGGCGACGCAGAGCGTCGCCACCAGAAGACCACCAGAAGACCACCAGAAGACCACCAGAAGACCACCAGAAGACCACCAGAAGACCACCAGAAGACCACCAGAAGACCACCAGAAGACCACCAGAAGACCACCAGAAGAGGGGCGCCGGTAGGAGGTTGCCATCGCACGGGATCAGGCACGACCCGCCGTTAAAAGCACCGGCGAAAGACCGGTGAAATGGTACAATTAATCATCGTCACGGAAACGCTTACCCACCCCATGCACGATCAGACTGAACAGGTCGTCGAGTCGATCATCCAGTTGACCCGGCAGCGCAGTCAGGACTCCCTGGAACGGAGCCTGGTGGAGACCCTGATGGAGCTGCTGAAGGCGCAGGAGATCGTCTTCAGCCGGCTGCCCGACATGCACGACCGGAGTGGACTGCGCGAGATCGTCCACCTGCGCCGGTCGTCCGATGGCGATGGCTTCGAGCCAATCGACCTGCGCGACGGGGAGCCGGACGATCCGTTGTTGCTGCGCTGCTTCCACGAGGGGCAGCGGATCGTCCACCCGGGGCCGGGTCCCTGCTGCCACTACCCGGTGCCCTTCGGCAACGAGACCGTCGGGGTGCTCTCCCTCACCGCCACCAAGGGCAAGGGGCGCGAGACCCTGGTGCGCGGGCTGCTGCGGATCTACGAGAACTACCTCTCGCTGATCGACGACAGCGAGCGCGACACCCTCACCGGACTGCTCAACCGCAAGACCTTCGATACCCGCCTCTCGGCGGTGCTCGACCGCGCCCGCTACACCGAGGGCGAGAGTCCCACCGGCCACGAGCGGCGCCACAATCTGGGGGGAGGACACTGGCTGGCTGTGGTCGATATCGACTACTTCAAGCGGATCAACGACACCTTCGGCCACCTCTACGGCGACGAGGTGCTGCTGCTGCTGGCCCAGCTGATGCGCCGCGCCTTCCGCGCCGGCGATCTGCTGTTCCGCTACGGCGGCGAGGAGTTCGTCATCGTCCTCGCCCCCACCTCCGGCGACGATGCCATGGCGGTACTCAACCGCTTCCGCGAGACGGTGGCCGGCCACCTGTTCCCCCAGGTGGGGACGGTGACGGTGAGCATCGGGGTGGTGGAGATCTGCGACCAGGACTCCCCCTCGGAGGTGGTGGGCCACGCCGACCAGGCCCTCTACTACGCCAAGGAGCACGGCCGCAACCGGGTCTGCGGTTACCGCGAGCTGGTCGCCCTCGGGGCGTTGCAGCTCCAGCGCACCGCCGACGACATCGAGCTCTTCTGAGCGGGGCTGCGGAGGGATCGGGAACGGCAGGAGGGGGGGGCGTGCGGTAGCGATACGATGCGGGGAGGGAGGCCCGCCGGGACGTGATCAATCCATCGTTCTCGATCCCTGAGACGCCCCGGCGGGTTAAGCAAATGATACGAAAAGGTGAAATTAATAATCCATCAAAAGCGCGCCTAAAAAGGGTAATCCAGTCAATCTCTTACAACATCAGAAACGGCTGACAGTGATTTCCCGGAGGGGGACATGGGCGGTGTCGGGAGGCCGCTCATGGCCTGTGGCGCAAGGGATTTTCGGCGCTCACGGTATCGCTTGAGTGGTGCGTGGGAAGCGACCCAATGTGCCAAAGCCGACATTTTTTGTTGGTTAAATAAAGGTCAATTCTCACCGAATCAGTCGCTTAATGATTGGCTCGCCGGTTGCTACGGGAGGGGAGGCCCACTGCATACCCCTTTCCGCCGCATGAAGCTACAGATCGAACGCAGCCACCTGGAGGCGCTGGTCGCCGCCTTTCCCGACCTCCGCCCGCTCGGCGAACAGCTCAAGTTCGGCAACCGCGCCGAGATCCCCTTCCACCAACTGACCCCGCAACAGCTCGCCTTCCTGCGTGAGCGCTACGAGGCCGCCGGCCCCGCGCTGCGCGGTCGCGCCGCCCAGCTCGCCACCCTGGAGCAGGCGCTCGCCGGCGGCGGCGAGCGCTTCGCGGAGGGGGAGCTGGAGAAGCTGGTCACCGCCGTCGCCCGCTTCCTGATCGACGACGGCATCCGCGGCTGGCTGTTCCGCGCCAACCCCGCCGGTAAGCCGCTCGCCTACCTGGTGGCGCGCATCGACTTCACCCCGCCGGGGGAGGAGGAGGCGGGGAGGGTGCTGCTCGATCTGAAGGCCAACGCCATGGGCAAGATCGCCACGGTGACGGTGATGATCAATGAGCGCGACATCGCCGGGCGCACGGTGGCCGAGATCCTCGCGCTGAAGGGGTTCCTCAAGGAGACCTCGGCGCTGATCGCCGCCTATGACGCCTCCGCCGAGCGCTTCTTCGCTTGGCGCGCCGACTACAGCCGTCAGTTCTCCGGCCGCGGCACCGGCATCTTCGCCGAGGACCCGGCCAGCCCGCGGCGCAACACCGACTGGACCCGCAAGCGGGTGGTGGTGCTCTCCTCCGGCGGCGATTGGGCGCGGCTGGTCAACGACGAGGAGATCCTCAAGGAGCGCGAGCTGACCCTCGACGCCTCCGGCGACCTGCTCGGCAAGTACCTGGGCAAGGCCGGGCGCAGCAGCCGCTACGACAGCGGCGTCGAGGACGAGGCCGAGGCGTTGCAGGCGGGGCTGCCCGAGGGGCTCTTCACCGAGCTGCCGGTGCACGGCTACGTGCTGATGTTCCACCTGGAGCTGCACCACCACCTGTGGGTCCACGTCGACGACATGCACCCCTACGAATACCAGCCGGGGCTGAAGGAGAAGCTGATCCTGCCGCCGGAGCAGACCGACCTGATCGACATCCTCACCGCCGAGATGGACCTGCTGATGGACGACATCGTCAGCGGCAAGTCGGGCGGCACCACGGTGCTCTGCGCCGGTCCCGCGGGGGTCGGCAAGACGCTCACCGCCGAGGTCTACTCCGAGATCATCAAGCGTCCGCTCTACCGCGTCCACTCCGGCCAGCTCGGGCTCAACGTCGGCGAGATGGAGCAGGCGCTGAAGGACGCGCTGACCCGCGCCCAGCGTTGGGGGGCGGTGATGCTGATCGACGAGGCCGACGTCTACATCAAGCGGCGCGACGACGACATCGCCGCCAACGCGGTGGTCGGGGTTTTCCTGCGGGTGCTGGAGTACTTCAACGGCCTGCTCTTCCTGACCACCAACCGGGTGGGCGACATCGACGAGGCGATCGTCTCGCGCTGCATCGCGCTGATCCGCTACCACCCGCCGGGGCTGGCCGACCGCCGCCGCATCTGGGCGGTGATGGTCGAGCAGTTCGGCCTGCGGGTGCCGGGGGAGCTGCTCGACACCCTCGCCGAGCGCTTCCCCGAGGCGAGCGGGCGCGACATCAAGGGGCTGGCCAAGCTCACCGCCAAGTACTGCCACCACAAGGCGGTGGCGCCGACCCTGCCGGTGTTCGAGCGGTGCAGCATCTTCCGCGGCATGGAGCTGGGCGCGGTGGAGGGGGTGGCATGACGCCGGAACACGTCGCCGCCTGGGCCGCCGCCCATCCGCTGTCACCGACCCACGTCGATTGCGCCACCGCGGTGATGCTCAAGATCCTCGACGGCAAGTGCAAGATGGACGCCGAGGAGAAGGGGGTGATGGCGCTGCTCTACGACCAGGTGAAGTCGTGCCCCGGCAACCTGCTGGGCGAGGCGATCCACCAATTGATCGCCGACTCCCGCGGCGAGCTGGACGACGGGCAGCGCATGCGCATCTACGAACAGCGGGTGTTCGCCGAGACCATGATCTCGCGCCCGGTGATGAAGGGTTTCAAGGCGATGATCCGAGAAGAAGGGCTATTTGATCGATGATGAAGTTTTACATGACGCCGGGCTCGTGCAGCACCGGCATCCACATCCTGCTGGAGGAGATCGGGCTGGTCTTCGAGGCGCACCTGGTCAATCTGCTGGCGGGTGACCATCGCACGCCGGAATACCTCGCGCTCAACCCCAAGGGGACCATCCCCACATTGGCGCGCGCCGACGGCAGCGCGCTCACCGACTTTCAGTCCATCGCCTGGTGGCTGGCGCGCAGCTATCCGCGGCGCAAGCTGCTGCCGGAGGATGCGGAAGGGGAGGCACGGGTGCTGGAGGCGAT
This sequence comes from Endothiovibrio diazotrophicus, assembly GCF_054657215.1. Classification (NCBI taxonomy): domain Bacteria; kingdom Pseudomonadati; phylum Pseudomonadota; class Gammaproteobacteria; order Chromatiales; family Thioalkalispiraceae; genus Endothiovibrio; species Endothiovibrio diazotrophicus. Next base: position 3,067 of record NZ_BAAHXB010000085.1, on the reverse strand, counting down.
GAGCTACGCGGTGAATACCGTTCACGGGCAGGGCTTCACCCGCATCTTCACCACCGAGAGCTACACCGCCAACGAGGCGGAGCATGCGGCGGTGAAGGCCCGCGGCCGGGAGATCGTCGACGAAGGGTTCCGGATCTTCGACGACCTGCTCGCCGACAAGGAGTACCTGTTCGGCGGCTTCACCATCGCCGACGCCGCGCTTTTCTACGTCGAGTTCTGGGCCGACCGCATCGACATCCCGCTGCCGGCCAATTGCGAGGCCCACTACCGGCGGATGCTGCAACGCCCGGCGGTGCGCCAGGTGCTGATGGAAGAGGGCTACGGCAGCCTGTTCCGCTGATTCCGTTCGGGGGAGGGGCCACCGCCGACCCGTAGGTCGGTGCTACCGCACCGACGCAAACGGGGGCAGCGGGGTTGGAGTCACGAGAACGCTTCCGACCGCCCCGTCCCGTTCGGATGGCTTCGACGCGAGATTTTCCACCGGTGCCTCCGTTCCCGTCGCCGCGGTAGCGACGACCTACGCCCACCACCGAAGAGAAACGACAATCCCATGCAACTCCGCGACCTCCTCGACGACCCCCCCACCACCGACGGCGACGTCATCCCGCTGGAGTTCAAACAACTGCTGCGCGAACCCCTGGAGGTCTTCGCCGACGGCGAACGCGCCGAACGGCTGCTGCTCGACGCCCGCAGCCGCCTCCCCGAACGGCTGGAGATCCCGGTCGCCCTCTACAAGCTCTACGCCTACACCAACCGCTTCGCCGAATCCCTCGCCCTGATCCACGAGGTGCTGGAACGCAGCGCCACCCGCGCCGGCTTCCCCGCCGACTGGCGCGCCTTGAAAGGCAGCGACTCCCCCTGGACCGGCCCCGCCACCGGCGACCCCCGCCTCTACCTCTACACCCTCAAGGCCCTCGGCTTCGTCTCCCTGCGCGCGGGGGATCTCGATACCGCCTGCCGGGCCTTGGAGAAACTCCACGAACTGGACCCCGGCGATCAGGTGGGCGGCAGCGTCGTCCGCCAGATGGCCGAGCGGTTGGCGGAGGAGATGGAGGCGTGACCACGAAGGCCCTTTTGCGCTGGGTGTCGCGCGGCGGTGACCTTTTTGCACGAAGGTGAAGTTGGCGTAGGGTGTGCCGACGACAGGAGGCGCACCCTACCCGGAATTCGACGCACTCCCCTGTAGGAGCGGCCCCAAGGCCGCGATGACGCCCTTTCCGTTGCCCCCCACCCGCATTGGTACCGGTAGGTCGCCGCTGCCGCGGCGACGCAAACGAAGGCATCTGCGGGAAATTCCGCGCTAAACCCTCCGAACGGATCGATCCCCTCGAAGAGGTCGTCGCCCCTCCCGCCCCACCGCCCCGTTCTGTCCGCCGGCCGAGTATCGACATCGCGCTGTTCATGCTACATATATCGGCACTAGAAGCGAGTGAAGCCGAACGATCGGCACCCAACACTCGGTATCCGCAACGGCATGCATGGCGAGGTGGCCGAATGAATCTGAAAGTCGTTTTCGAACCCAGTGAAGAGGGCGGTTTCACCGTCTACGTACCTAGCCTTCCGGGCTGCATCAGCGAGGGCAAGGACAAGGAGGAGGCGCTGCGCAACATTCGCGAGGCGATCGAACTCTACCTGGAACCGGTCGACGACGATCTGCCGATGGCCGAACGTGCCGAGGTGATGGACATCGCCGTATGACCAAGGTGCCGGCTATCTCCTATGTGCGCCTGATCAATGCGTTGAAACGCGACGGGTGGGTGATGGTCCGGCAGAAGGGAAGCCACATCCGGATGCAGAAGAACCTGCGCACGGAAACCCTCAAAATCACCGTGCCGGCCCACGTCCCGATCAAACGCTCCACCCTTTCCCACATCCTGAAGCAGTCGCGCCTCACCGTTGAGGAGTTTCTGGAGCTGCTGTGATCGCCTGACATGATCGTCGGAGTACCCTTCCCGGTATTCGAACCATTTCCCTGTAGGAGCGGCCCCGAGGCCGCGATGACGCCCTTCCCGTTATCCCCCACCCGCCCGGGTACCGTAGGTCTCCGCTACCGCGGCGACGCGAACGGAGGCACCGTTGCCCGATTTGCCGCCGAACCACGCCGAACGGGAGGTCGCGGTCGGCAAGGACATCGCAGCCCCAACCCCGCTGCCCCCGTTCGCGTCGCCGCGGTAGCGACGACCTACGGGCTCAATCCTTCGCCGCCAGCTCCGGTAGGTCCTCGGCCATCCACAGGGTGGGGATGGGGTTGCGGTCGTCGGGGTCGGCGTAGGCGAGGTGGGCGAGGCCGGTGGGGTCGCCGCGGTAGCGCCAGAGGGGGGCGTCGCTCTGCGGCTCCTCGGCGACGAGGGCGAGCCAGCCGTCGGCGACGGGGAGGAGGGTGGCGAGGGGGCGGCCGGTTTCGGCGTCCCAAATGCGGGCGGTGGAATCCCTGCTCGCGGTGACGATGCGCAGGCCGTCGTTGGAGAAGGCGGCGGAAAAGATGGAACCGGAGTGACCTTGGAGGGTTTGAATGAGTGAACCGGAAGCGGCGTCCCAAATGCGAGCGGTGTGGTCGATGCTCGCGGTGACGATGCGCAGGCCGTCGTTGGAGAAGGCGGCGGAGTTGACGGGTCTGGAGTGTCCTTCGAAGGTTTGAACGAGTGAACCGGAAGCGGCGTCCCAAATGCGAGCGGTGTTGTCGTAGCTTGCGGTGACGATGCGCCGGCCGTCGTTGGAGAAGGCGGCGGAATAGATGGAACCGGAGTGACCTTGGATGGTTTGAATGAGTGAACCGGAAGCGGCGTCCCAAATGCGAGCGGTGTGGTCGAGGCTCGCGGTGACGATGCGCAGGCCGTCGTGGGAGAAGGCGGCGGAGGTGACGGTGTTGGAGTGACCTTGGAGGGATTGAATGAGTGAACCGGAAGCGGCGTCCCAAATGCGAGCGGTGTGGTCGATGCTCGCGGTGACGATGCGCAGGCCGTCGTTGGAGAAGGCGGCGGATTGGACCCAGTCGGAGTGACCTTGGAGGGATTGAATGAGTGAACCGGAAGCGGCGTCCCAAATGCGAGCGGTGTGGTCGTTGCTC
>NZ_BAAHXB010000084.1:0-24241 GCF_054657215.1 Endothiovibrio diazotrophicus | reverse complement strand
AATTAACGCCGATCCCAAGAATTTCGCAAATGTAGTGCCACTCGAAGAATTTTATAAATGTAATATGCTGTAAATAAAAGAATTTTTATTTATGGTGTTAAATATGGGCTAAGGGCCCGCGAAAGAATAACTTCCCGTTTTGGAACGCCGATCCGCTCCGCCCGGCGGCGTTGCGCAAAGGGTTGCATACGGCAAGTATGCGCCCCTTTGCGCGCCTTGCCGGACGGGCATCTCGACGCCCCAAAACAGGAAGTTATTCTTTCGCGGGCCCTAACCAGGATCAACCCTTCGCTACGGGCGTGACCGGCGATCATCAGCAGCTCTCACGCTCCTGCATCTCCGGCTGGTCGCGTTCGATCATGAAGTCGTCCGAGACGCCGGGGCCGTCAAAGAAACTGTCCCAGCGCGTGCCGGCGGGGGTGATCAGGCGGGCTTGGCCGAGCTTTACCACATCGACCTTGGAGATGCCTTCGGGAAAGGCGACGGCCTTGGGGAGTCGCACCGCCTGACTCTTGTGGTTGGTGAAGATGGAGGCTTGGGTCATTGGGGCTTTCTGTATATACCGATCGTGTATACCAGCATTCCATGTGCCGACGGAGGGAAGTCAACACAGGGCGAGCCGCACCCGCCGCCGCGCACGGATCGGTGCCGCCTTTCCAGTTTCGTTCCGGCTTTGAGCTATTTTCCAACAAACACGGATGACGATCCTCCGACCACTCCGTCGCCAACCCACGGAAGGCGCCGATCGAAGCTGAGCCTCTTTCAGCCCCCCGAAAGATCGTCATCCGCCGGGGAGGGAGATGCCGGTCACCTTCTTGTACAGCGACACCGCATAGGAGTCGGTCATCCCGGAGATGAAGTCGGTGATCCTCAGCAGCCGGGTATAGGGGTCGGCGGCGGGCCGGCCGCCGGGGCCGAGGAACTGGGCGGGGATCAGACGCACCGTCATCCGGCTCTTGGCCGAGGCCGCCGCCCCCTTGTCGGCGATCTCGTCGACCACCTGGACGAAGCGCTCCATCAGCTCGGTGATCACCTGGAAGCCGGCGGTCTCGATCTCCACCACCTCGGGGGCGCAGTAGACCTTCTCCATCGCCACCTCGATCAGCGCCTGCATCTCGCGGGCGAGCGGGATGCCGGCGAGCAGCTCGTCGTCGTAGCGACCCGCCAGCAACGCCTCCTCCTCGTCGAGGAACAGCTCGCGCACCTGGTTGACCGCCTCGTTGATCACCTTGGCGCGGAGGAACTCCACCTTCGCCTTGCGCCCCTCGATCCCCGCCAGCCGGCGCTTGATGTCGGGGGTGTCCTTGAGGAGCGGGCAGAACAGCTCGGTCACCTCGTCGTAGCCCAGGTGGCCGAGGCGGAAGCCGTCCTCGATGTCGATCACCCGATAGCAGATGTCGTCGGCCGCCTCCACCAGGAAGGCCAGCGGGTGGCGGCACCAGTAGGCGTTCATCGGGTTGCGGCGGATCAGTCCCACCTCGTCGGCCACCTCCTCGAACAGACCGTGGTCCTCGGCGAAGAAGCCCTGCTTCTTGGCACCGATGCCGCCGGGGCGGCTGCCGCCGAGCCACGATTCGCGGGGGTACTTGGTGAAGGCGGCGAGCGTCGCGCAGGTGAGCTGGAGGCCGCCGGGATTGTCGGGGCTCTGCAGCCGGGTGAGGATGCGGAAGCCCTGGGCGTTGCCCTCGAAGTGGAGGAAGTCCTCGCGCTCGCTGTAGCGCAGGGCATGGACCCGCGAGCGGCCGTAGGCGGCGGTCTCCGCCCAGTGACGGATGCCGTCCTCGCCGGAGTGGCCGAAGGGGGGGTTGCCGATGTCGTGGGCGAGGCAGGCGGCGGCGCAGATCGCGCCGAAGTCGGAGGCATCCACCTCCTCCAGACGGTGGCGCCGGATCACCGTCTCGCCGGCCAGGGTGCCCAGGGTGCGGCCGACGCAGGAGGCCTCCAGGCTGTGGGTGAGGCGGGTGCGCACGTAGTCGCTCTGGGAGAGGGGGAAGACCTGGGTCTTGTCCTGCATCCGGCGGAAGGCGGAGCTGAAGACGATACGGTCGAAGTCGCGCTGGAAATCGGTGCGGCTACCGCCGGGGCTCGGTGCGGCCGAGGTGCCGAGCCGTTTGCGCGACAGCAGTTGGGACCAGTTCATGGACATGGACGGGGATTATATCCTCATCGTCTGCCGGTAGAGGATCGTAGGGTGGGCAAAGGAGCGATAGCGACGTGCCCATCGAACGAGGGCAGCGTATTTTGCTGTGGCAGTGCCGTTTTGATGGGCACGCTACGCTTTGCCCATCCTACGGCTACGGGAGGATTTCATCCCGAATGATCAGGTGGACAGCCTCCCAGGAGGCTGTCGGACTTAGGATGAATCGGCCGCGGAAGCGGGATAGCGGCCCCACTTTTCCGGAAATCCTCGTCAAATAGCTCGCTATTTTCCTCAAATTTCCGAAAAATTGGGACCACTCTCCCACTCCCGCAGCTCGATCCCCCTAAGTCCGACAGCCTCCTAGCCGAGAAACAACGCCTGGGCACCGCCGATCATGGTGCGCGCTGCCTCCAGGGCGGCGTCGGCGTCGGCGGCGGTGAGGCCGGTAAGCTCCCACGCCTCGGGGTGGATCTGCGGCGCCTCGCCGCGGTCATGGCTGTTGAGCTCCGCCCAGTAGGCGACGGTGTTGGCGATATGCACCACCGCCGCCGCCTCCGGGTGCTGCGGGGCGCGCTCCGGGGCGTGGTGGTACTCGATGCACTCGACGATCAGCGGCGGCAACTGCCAGCGACGGGCCAGCGCCGCCCCCACCTGGCTGTGTTCGAAGCCGAACACCTGGCGCTCCGCCTCCTGGATCTCCGGGTCGCCCGGTCCCTCCATGGCCAGCAGCAGCGCCGACCGGGCCGCCTCCGGCATGCGGTTGAACAGCACCAGGTCGCCGACGTCGTGGAGCATCCCGGCGGTGAACAGCACCTCCGGCTCCACCGCGAGGGCGGTGTGGCTGGCGAGGTGGCGGGCGGCCAGGGCGCAGTAGAGGCTGTGACGCCAGAAGTCCTCCGTCGACACCAGCTCGTTGGGCAGGCCGTCGAAGAGATGACTGGCGGTGGTGGCCAGCAGCAGTTCGCGTACCCGCTCGCGGCCGAGCAGGTCGCAGGCGTGGGGGACGGTGTGGACCGAGCCGGAGAAGCCGTAGAGCGGGCCGTTGGCGACCCGCAGCAGGCGCACGGTGAGCGCCGGGTCCTGGCCGATGGCGTCGGCCAGGTGGGGAATGCCGATCTCCGGGTCGTCCACCAGCTGATTGACCCGCGAGCAGACCTCCGGCAGCGAGACCAGTTCGGCGACATCCTCGACCAGGCCGTTGATGGTGGGAAGCATGGGATCGTAGTCCTTCGCTCCTGGAGAGCCCGTTGCACCGTTCACCGGAGTCACCGCGAAAGTAGTTATCGTACTTTTACCTATACGCCGAAACGGGCGTTTTGGAATTGCGGGGTTTCCCCGATGGTAGTAGGGAATGTGCCTAGCTGCAACGGCCGACCCGCTCGCTCCCCTCAATCCGTCGGATAGTGGATCGGCCACGGTGCCCGCGCCACCCCCGAGGCGATCGCCGCCCGCGCCACCGCCGCCGGCACCCGCCGGCCGAGGCGCGGGTCGAGGGGGGTGGGGAGGATGTAGCCCGGGCCGAAGGCGAGTTCGCGGTCACCGTAGGCGGCGGTCACCTCCGCAGGGACCGGTTCGTGGGCCAGCTGGCGGATGGCGTGGACCGCGGCGATCTTCATCTCGTCGTTGATCGCGGTGGCGCGCACGTCGAGGGCGCCGCGGAAGATGAAGGGGAAGCCGAGCACGTTGTTGGCCTGGTTGGGGTAGTCGGAGCGGCCGGTGGCGAGGATCAGGTCGTCGCGGGTGGCCGACGCCAGCTCGGGGGCGATCTCCGGGTCGGGGTTGGAGAGGGCGAAGACCACCGGGCCGGGGGCCATGGAGCGGAGCATCGCGGCGCTCATCAGATCGGGCCCGGAGACCCCGATGAAGACGTCCGCCCCGTCCAGCGCCTCGCCCAGGGTGCGTCGGTCGGTCTCCACCGCGAACTCCTGCTTGTAGCGGTTGAGTCCGTCGCGACCGGCGTGGATCACCCCTTGGCGATCGACCATCAGCAGCCGGGCGGGGTCCGCGCCGATCAGCTTCAGCAGGCGCATCGCCGCGATCCCTGCCGATCCGGCGCCGAGGCAGACGATGCGCGCCTCGTCCAGCCGCTTGCCCTGGATCTCCAGGGCGTTGAGCAGCCCGGCAGCAATGATCACCGCGGTTCCGTGCTGATCGTCGTGGAACACCGGGATGTCCAGCGCCGCGGAAAGCTCCCGCTCGATCTCGAAGCAGTGGGGGGCGGCGATATCCTCCAGATTGATGCCGCCGAAGGTGGGGGCGATCGCCTTCACCGTCTCGATGAAGCGTTGCGCCGTTTCTGCCTCCACCTCGATGTCGAAGACGTCGATCCCGGCGAAGCGCTTGAACAGCACCCCCTTCCCTTCCATCACCGGCTTGCCGGCCAGCGCCCCGGTGTTGCCGAGGCCGAGCACCGCGGTGCCGTCGGTGATCACCGCCACCAAGTTGCCCTTGGCGGTGTAGCGGTAGGCCGCCTCCGGGTCCGCCTGGATCGCCCGCACCGGCTCCGCCACTCCGGGGGTGTAGGCGAGCGACAGGTCGTACTGGGTGGCGCACGGTTTGGAGGGCTCCACCGAGATCTTTCCGGGGTGGGGCAGGGCGTGATAGTCGAGGGCGGCTTGCTTGAGGTCGGACATGGGACGATCCGCGGATTGGTGGGTGGGCGGGAGAATTCTATACCTTACATGAATGCTTGGAAATTGCCTGGCTCACGTCGAATCCCCCGATCCCTCCGGCGACGATGCTCCACCTCGTGAGCGGCCGCCTCGAAGTATGGCGCGCCACGGTTACCGATCATGTGGGGCGTCGGCGTAGCGGGGCGCTGAACCACTTCCCCGTCGAGCCCCTTGCTACGATGCGAAGGCCAGATATTGGTTGATTTTCTGAGATGACCGCGTGGCGGGTGTCATCTTGTCCGCAATGGTCAGCGCCAGATTCAACTGCTTCAGCGCGTGTGTCTCCTGCTCGTCCAGTGACTGACCCCGGTCGCTCGCCAGGTACTGGTTGATCTGTGCCGAAAGGGTGGGGATCGCCGTGCCGGAATCGGCGGAGCGCGGGTCGTCGAAGTGGTCGATGAGCGATTGCGCGCTCTTCAGGGTGTCGATGAACCCGTCGTCGGGGTTCTCCTCCGTCAATTTATCGACGAATCCGTCGATGAACGTCGAGATATCGCCCAGGGTTCCTTCCGGTTGTGTATCTTCCAGGTCCGCGCCCAGCCGTTTGGCGTCCGCGCCGCTGATCAGCCCGTACTCCTGGAGCCGCTCCACGAATGCAGGACTGATCTGTACGGTGGAGGGGCCGCCGGGAAAGAACTCCTCGTTGAGCAGGCGGATCTTCTGCGCCCGGGTCGACAGCTCGACCTGACTGGAGGCTGCGGTGGCGTCCGTTGTCTCGTTGGTCCCGGTCGTCGTTTCGACCTTCCCCGCGGCCGGCGTCGTATGGTTTCTCGCCGCTGCCGCCGTCGCCGTTTCGGCGAGTCCACCACCGAGCATGGATAGTATGGTGTTCATCGAAAAGCTCCGCCTTCGTTAGGATTTTCACACGGGCGCGTCGGTCCCTTATCCGGGATGAGGCAACATCCGGGCCGACGGATTTCAATCACGGGACGGAGTTGGCAATGGCCGCTCTATGCGCGGCGGTATGCTGGTGCGAATCGCCGGTGGGACGCGGTCAATGCGGTGGAGGGGGATCGATGGGTGAATATGCGCTGGCGGCGTTGATCTTCGGCCTCAGCGCCGGGTTGAAACCGGGGCCGCTGGCGCTGGTGGTCATCCAGCAGAGCCTGGAGCACGGGGCGCGGGCGGGGATGCGGGCGAGTCTGGCGCCGATCTTCACCGACGGGCCGATCATCGCGGCGGTGTTCCTGCTGTTCGGTGCGGTGCGCGACATCACCCCCTTCGCCGCGGCGCTCAGCGGGATCGGCGGCGCCTACCTGCTGTGGATCGCCTGGAAGCTGGTCACCCCACGCGCGGTGCGCGCGGCCACCGCCGGCGAGGCGCCACGCTCGCTCTCCACCGCGATCAAGACCAATCTGCTCAACCCCGCCCCCTACCTCTTCTGGTTCACCGTCGGCGGCAGCTACGTGGTGCTCGGCACCACCGCCCAGTCGGTGCTTTTCGTCACCGTCGCCATCGGCACCCTGGTGCTCACCAAGATGGCCATCGCCTGGAGCGCCGCCCGGCTGCGTCCGACCTTCGACGGTGTCGCCTATCGCTGGACCATGCGGCTGCTGGGTGGCGCGATGGCGCTATTGGGGGTGGCCCTGTGGGTGAAGGGGCTCGGTCTGTTGATCGGCGGTGCGGGATGAGCGGATCGTGATGATGGAGGGGAACTGCCCCGAGGAGCCGTTCAAACTGACGGACGATCAGTAAAGTGCAGTCGAATCGCCATAGCCGACATGACGGAGGAGCCCATGAAGTGTCTGGTCGTGATCACCCACCCGCTACCCGCCAGCCTGTGCCACGCGCTGAGTCGGCGGGTCGTCGCCACCTTGGAGGCACAGGGGCACGAGGTGGCGGTGGAGGAGCTCTACGCGCAGGGCTTCCAACCCGCCCTCGACGCAACGGAGCGGCGCTCCTACTACGACGGCCCCTATCGCGCCGAGGCGGTGACGGACGAGGCGGCCCGGTTGTGCGAGGCCGAGGCGCTGGTGCTGCTCTTCCCCACCTGGTGGTTCGGTTTCCCGGCGACGCTCAAGGGGTGGTTCGACCGGGTGTGGGGCCCCGGTATCGCCTACGACCACGCCGACGACCTCGGCCCGATCCAGCCGCGACTCCACCGGCTGCGCCGGGTGTTGGCGGTCACCACCCTCGGTTCGCCTTGGTGGGTCGACTGGGTGATCCTGCGGCGCCCGGTGCGACGGGTGTTGAAGTGGGCGCTGCTCGCTACCTGTGCGCGCAATGCGCGGCTGCAGTATCTCTCCCTCTACCGCGCGGAGCGGTTGGACGGGGGGCGGGTCGAGCGGTTCGGCGAACGCATCGAGCGGGCGCTGGCCGGTTGGCGAGATGGATAATCAATCGGCGTCGACGGCAGAGGAGGGCGCCGTCGCGGGCGGAGGAGTGCTCACGGTGACCGCGGTGACCCACGGCTCCAGGCGTCGGCCGAAGGCGACCGTGACGGTGAAGGGTACGCGGGCCTTCAGCTTCCGCCGGTAGGGATCGATACGCCGCAGGTCGCTGAAGGGACCCTGCAGGGCGTGGGGGACGTTGATCGTCTCCATCGCCAGGTCGCTGATCGATCCTGCCACCTGTTCGTTGCCCTCCTTGCCGATCACGCTGATGCGCACTTCGCCGCGGACGATGGCGTAGCGTCGGCGGTCGGGATGGGCGGCACGCAGCGCGGCTCGGTCGAGGCCGGCGTCGATGACGAACAGGCGGCTCGCCTCGTCGCGCTCCCGTTGGAGCGCCTGCTCGGCCTTCTTCACCCGCTCGCGGAACTCGGCTGTGTCGTTGCCTCGAAGCAGGGAGCGCTCGTCGGCGAGCCGGCGGGTGGCACGCTCCATCGCCTGGCGGTAGGTCGCGCCATTCAGTTCCAGTACCAGCAACGCCTGCCGCGGGCGCGTGCGGCGGTAGTGACGGCGGTCGGCCTCCTCCTCCAGCGGGCGGGAGAGGTCGAAGCCGAGCTGCTCCAGCTTCGCCCGGTCGAACCACGCCGGACTGCCGCCACCGCCGTAGAAGGAACCGCCATAGGTGTCGATGGCCTCTTCGCGCAGCAGCACCCGCCAGATCGGGTCGAGGGTCACGCCGTTGCCCTCCCCCTCCAGATGGTCGCCGAAGCGGGGGATCAGCTCCCGCTCGCTGAGGGTGAGTCGGCTCTCCGGCTCGCCGCTGCGATTGTCGGCGACACCCAGCAGGGCGACGGCGTTGGCGAGCACCACGAGCAGTGCCCCGGCGAGATAGGCGTGGCGGCGGCGTAGCGCGATCATGGGGCCCCCTCCGCGACGCGGGCGCCGCGCCGCCGCAGCCGCCGCATCACCAGCAGCAGGAGCAGCGCCACCAGCCCGAGCACCAGGAAGAAGAGGTATTTGGGCATGATCTCCCACCACCAGTCGAACAGCTTGGTGTAGAGGAACAGGATGAACAGGGCGCTCGCCGTATTCCCCACCTCCGGCCAGCCGCGACGCAGGCCGAGCCAGACCATGGCGGCGCTGCCGAGGAAGCCGAGCAGCTGATACCCCCCTTCGATCAGCGCCGGCTCGGCCTCCAGATAGCTCCCCGCCCCCCAGTTGCCGAGCAGCAGCACCGGCAGGAAGAAGATCAGCAGGGCGAACACCCGGTAGCTGGCGGCGAAGCCGGCGAAGCGGCGGTGGTCGAGCAGCGAGGGGACGGCGAACAGCGCCAGCGCCGCCGGCAGGAAGTTCTCCGGCCGCTCGCCGAAGTAGATCCAGTAGGCGCCGCCCCAGCTGCCGACGCGGGCGGCGATGAAGGCGGTGAGGCAGAGGATCGCCGCCACCAGCAGCAGCCGCAGGTCGGCGGCGTAGGCGAGCAGCAGGGCCAGCGTCCCCCACACCAGCAGGGCATTGTCGCTGGGGGTGATGTTGAAGATCCGGCCGAGCAGGTAGAGGTCGAGGACGAAGGCGGTGAAGGCGAGCAGTGCCGCCAGCTTGGTGAAGTAGCCGGAGGGGTCGCGGCGATCGATCCAGGCGGTGGCGCCGAGGGTGCCGAGGGCGGCGCCGATCAGGATCGCCACCTGGAGCGGCTCGGGGAAGTGGCCCCAGAAACGTTGGAAGAGGAAGAACAGACTGGCGGCGAGCGCCAGGGCGCCGCACAGCGAGGCGATGCGCATCCCCAGGGAGAGTCGCCGCGCCCCCTCGTCGCGGTCGACGTCGAAGGCGGCGGCGTAGTCGGCGAGGAGCTGCCGGTGGTGCGCCTCCAGCGCCTCCCGTTGGGGCGGGTCGAGCGCCACCACCCCGTCCCGTTCCAGGCGTGCCAGTTCCCGCCGGAAGGCGTGGATCTGGTCGACCCGCCGCTGGGCCTCCTCGCGCGTCTGGATCTCCATCACGCAGCCAGTTCCTCCGCAAGGGCCGGCACCGCCTCGCGCAGGTGACGAATGAAGGCCTGCAGGTGGGGGCTTTCCACGTTCTCCGGCAGCCATTGGGCCTCGTAGTGGACGGTCGCCTCGCCGCCGGCGAGCAGGCGGATGGGATGGGCGGCGCGGTTCTTCGGCGAGAGTTTGGAACGGGGCAGGATGCCGGCGCCGATGCCGAGGCTCGCCCACTCCTCCACCACCCGGTAGCTGAGCGCTTGGCCGGGGTAGCGGCGCAACGTCTCCCCCTCCGTCTTGTAGAGGTCGCCGATGGCGTCGGCGAGGCCGCAGCCGTCGGTGAGGATCAGCGGGTCGCCGCGGTGGCGGGCGAGCAGCTGCGGGCCGGTCGGCGGCGGCGGTGCGAGTCCCTGCTCCCGCGGCAGGTAGTAGAGCGCCTCGTGGTAGAGGGGGCAGCTCTCCCGGCCGATCCGCGCCAGCCGTCGCGGCACCAGCGCCACGTCCACCGAGCCCTGCTCCATGCGCTGGTCCATATCCCCGAGAAAGCACTGCTTGAAGAAGATCTCCACTTCCGGATGGGCGTCGCGGAAGGGCCCCAAGAGTTGCTCCAGGAAGGGGGTCTCGATCAGCGGGGAGAGGCCGATGCGGAGCAGCTTGTGGGCGGGGTTGTGGAACGCCTCGGCCGCCTCGGTCAGCTCCCGATAGGCGTCCAGTACCGCCTCGACCCGCGGCAGCAACTGGCGGCCGAAGGGGGTCAGCTCCACCTTGCGGGTGGTGCGGTGGAAGAGCCGTCCGCCGAGCCGCTCCTCCAACTGGGCGACGGCGTTGGAGAGGGTCGGCTGGGTGACGAAGCACTGTTCGGCCGCCTTGCTGAAGGAGCCCAGTTCGGCCACTGCGGCGACGAAGCGCAGGGGATTGAGATTCATGGCGGGCCTCCTTGCTTTAATTCATAGTCAAAGCCTATAGGTCCCATGGGAAAATGCAATTTCTTTATATTTCATCGAGTTCTTATGCTCCTCTCCAGCGGCCGAAAGGCTCGGCCGAAGCGGACCCCGAGGGGGTCCACGCCACCACAGAGGAGATCGCCATGAGCGCCCAACGCATGCTCTTTTTCACCGTCGCCGCCCTACTCGCCGGGGGCATCTTTCTCAGCGGTTACCAAACTGTCCACTGGCTGCTCTACGTGGTCACCGGGATGCTGGTCTTCGCCGGGACCACCGGCATCTGCCCCGGCCTGATGCTCTACCAGAAGCTCGGCTTCAAGTAGGGGAGGGCGGGGCGATGCGGGAGTACGACTTCCTTCTCTTCGGCCTCGCCATCGCCGCCCTCGGCGCCCTCGCCCTGGGTGCGGTGATGGCCGAATTGGGCCGCAAAAGCGGCGCGACCCGGCCGCTGGTCGCGCTGGGCCTGGGGCTGGGGGTGATCGCCTTCGGTGCCAAACTGGTGCTGATTGCCAGCTTCGACGCCTTCGGCCAGGCCTATCTGGAGCGGATGCTGCCGGACAAGCTGAAACGCCCGGCACCGCCGGTGGAGCCGATGGTGGTACGCCACGACCCGCGGTTGCGGGGCTACGTCTGGGAGGCGCTGCCGCGCCGCGCGCCCGCCCCCGCCGACAATCCCACCACCGCCGCCAAGGTCGCGCTGGGCCGGCGACTCTTCAACGAACGACGCCTCTCCGCCGACGATCGGGTGGCTTGTGTCTCCTGCCACGACCTGCAGGGCAAGGGGGGCGCCGACGGGCGGCCGGTGTCGGTGGGCATCGGCGGGCAGGAGGGCGGGCGCAACGCGCCGACGGTGCTCAATGCCGCCTTCCAGAGCCGCCTCTTCTGGGACGGCCGCGCGGCCTCCCTGGAGGAGCAGGCGCTGGGGCCGCTGACCAACCCGCTGGAGATGGGGATGCCGGATGCCGCCGCGGCGGCGGCCAAGCTGGCGGCGATCCCCGCCTACCGCGACGCCTTCGCAGCAGCCTTCGGCGACCCGGCGATCAATGGCGCGCGCATCGCCCGCGCGATCGCCGCCTACGAGCGCACCCTGATCACCCCCGATACCCCCTACGACCGCTTCGTGCGCGGTGACCGCAGCGCGCTCACCGCGCAGCAGCAGCGCGGCATGGCGCTGTTCGCCCGCCTCGGCTGCGTCGGCTGCCACACCGGTGCCAACTTCAGCGGCGCCTCGCAACTGGGGGGCGACGCCCCGTTCCGCGCCTTCCCCGCCGTGCGCGGCAGCGACTACGAGGGGCGCTACCGCCTCACCGAGGACCCCAATGCCGGGGGCGTCTGGCGCATCCCCTCGCTACGCAACGTCAGCCGCACCGCCCCCTACTTCCACAACGGCGCGGTGCAGGAGCTGCGCGAGGCGATCCGGGTGATGGCGCGGGTGCAGCTCGACCGCCCCTTCGACGACCGTCCCGAGGCGCGCTGGCAGGTGCGCTGGTCGGCCGCCGAGCGGGTCATCGAGGCGCGGCCGGATGCGGTCATCGGCGAGGCCGAGGTGGAGGCGATCGCCGCCTTCTTGAAGGCGCTGGAAGGAAACCCACTCCCACGGGAATCGACCGGTTCGTAGCGGTGTAGGGTGGGTAGCGCGCAGCGAAACCCACCATGACGCCGTCGGGTACCCTCCCGCCGGTGCCGTGAAGTTGCACATCCTGCCGGATTGGTTATATATATGACACCATGATGGTCGTCATCGACACCTCGGTGATCGTCTCGGCGGTACGTTCCCGAAGAGGCGCCAGCTTCGCCCTCGTCTCCGCGATACCCCAGGGCCGTTTTCGCGTCGCCCTGTCGGTTTCGCTCTACCTGGAGTGGCAGGCCGTGCTGTCACGCAAGGAGAACCTTCCTCCCGGGCGAAGCGCCGGGGAGGCCCGGGACTTTCTGCGCTACCTCGCCGCGCTGGCACACCAACAGCCGGTTCATTTTTTATGGCGTCCAACCCTTCGTGATCCGGATGACGACATGCTTCTCGAACTGGCCGTCGCGTCGGGAAGTCGTTTCATCATCACCCATAACGTCCGTGACTTCCGCGAAGCCGGCCGTTTCGGTGTGGAGCCGATCACTCCACGCGATTTTCTGCGACGCCTGAGGAGTTCGATATGACCGCATTGACCATTCGCCTGCCGGAGTCGCTCCACCAGAGCATCAAGGAGTTGGCGCGCCGCGAGGGGATCTCCGTCAACCAGTTCATCGCCAGCGCGGCCGGCGAGAAGATGGCGGCCGTCGCCACCGCCGACTACCTCCGCCGCGAAGCGGAGCAGGGCAACCGCCACGCCTTCGACCACTTCCTCGCCGCGGTACCGGATCGTACCCCGGAGCCCGGCGACGAGTGGGATTCGAACGAAACCCAATAGGAGGACGCACCCCATGAAGATGCAGCCGCAGCAGCTGATGGAGATGAAGGGGGTCAAGCCGATCCCCATGCTCACCGCCTACACCTGCCCGGTGGCCCGCGGCCTGGAGCAGGCGGGGATCCTGGTGATCCTGGTGGGCGACACCGTGGGCATGGTGGAGATGGGCTTCTCCTCCACCCGCGAGGTGACCATCGAGCACATGGCGTACCACATCGGCGCGGTGCGCCGCGGGGCACCCAACACCCACATCATCGGTGACCTCCCCTACCGGACCGACCGCACCCCGGAAGAGGCGCTGACCCACTCCCGGCGGCTGCTCGCGGCCGGCGCCGACAGCGTCAAGCTGGAGGGGCCGAAGCTGGAGGTGATCGCCCATCTGGTGGCCAACGAGGTGCCGGTGGTCGGCCATACCGGGCTCACCCCGCAGACCGCCAAGAACTTCGCCAAGGTGGGGCGCACCGAAGCGGAGGCTGCGCGGGTGCGCGAGGAGGCGCAGGCGATCGCTGCGGCCGGCGCCTTCCTGGTGGTGCTGGAACACATCCCCTACGAACTGGCGGCGATCATCACCGCCGAGCTCCCGGTGCCCACCATCGGCATCGGCGCCGGCCCCGACTGCGACGGGCAGGTGCTGGTGATCAACGACGCCCTCGGCCTGGGCGACTACTGGCCCCCCTTCTCCAAGCAGTACGCCCACCTCAGCCGCTCGATCCTGGAGGTGGCCGAGACCTACTCGCGGGAGGTGAACTCGCGCGAGTTCCCCAACAACATCATCCCCTTCGCCCGTTCGGGCAGCGAGTGAGCGACGTCCAACCGATGCTGTTCCAGATCGTCGTCGTCGGACTGTTGCTGCTGATCGTGCTCCTCCTGGTGGTGCTCCTCTTCCAGGGGCGCCGCCTTCCCGACGGAGGCGGCCGCCGGGTGGAGCCGTTCCGCCAGTTGGAGACCTACCTGTCGCTGCGCGACCGCCTCGACCTGCGCCGCGGGTTGGCTTACGACCACGCCTGGTCGGCGGCCCCCGACTTCCTCAAGCTGATCGTCGATCACGCGCTGGCGGAGCGGCCCGCCACCATCGTCGAGTGTTCCAGCGGGGTGACCACCCTGATGCTCGCCCGCTGCTGTGAGCTGAACGGGACGGGGGCAGTGTGGAGTCTGGAGAACGGGCCGGAGTTTGCCGCGCGGACGCGGGGGGAGCTGGCCCGCTACGGGCTGGAGGGGGTGGCGACGGTGCTCGATGCGCCGCTGCGGCCGTGGTCGCTGGATGGTGACGACTACCGCTGGTATGCGGTGGACCACCTGCCGGAGCGGCCGATCGAAATGCTGGTGATCGACGGGCCACCGGGGTTCCTCCAGCGCCAGTCCCGCTACCCGGCGCTGCCGCTGCTCTTCGAGCGGCTGGCCGACCGCTGCACCGTCTTCCTCGACGACGCCGCCCGCCCCGACGAGCAGGCCCTGGTGGCGCGCTGGCTGGCGCGCTGGCCGGGGGAGATCGAACACCGCTTCATCGACAACGAACGCGGGTGCGCGGTGCTGCGCCTCCATCGCTGCGGTGGCGGCTGACGTTCTTGCGGGTTCTATCGGCGATTGCTTTAACCACGAAGGGCACGAAGAGGGGGAGGGTGGGTTTTCTCCTTGTTTGTCCGGAGTGGGCTTTTCGCTGGCAGTTTCGTTCGACACGGCGCCCGCGGGGCGCCCTATAGGGCGCCCCGCGGGCGCCGTGTCGGGCGAGGGCACCTTGGTTGAATCGCGGAAGGCACTCGTTCATCTCGCCACCGTTTCGAACGAAACAACCTTCCTCCCGGACAAGCCGCGCCGTACCGGCCCCAGCCTGAAAGTCCTCCGTGGCGAACGACCCCTTCCCCGGCCTCAGACCGAGGCGTTGTGGCGGACGTCCCACTCGGCCAAGGCGCGTTCCAGGTCACCCCGCGCGCCGATACGCTCCCAGAAGTCGCGGAACGCGTCCTTGGCGTTCTCCAGCTGAAACTCCATCGTCCGTGGCTTGTCGCGCAGGAAGTGGGCGATGTTGGACTCGACGGTGTCGATGTAGTCGTAGGCCAGCTCCAGCGCGTCTTGTCCCTCCTCCCCTTCCATCAGGATCCCTTCGCGATAGGCCCGCATGATGCCGAAACCCGCGCGGCGGGCGAAGCTGGCGGCCACCGCGTCGCGCTCGCGGCTGAGGTGGACGTAAAGGGCGTCCGTACCGTAGGCATCGTCGAGCCGGCCGAGGAGCCAGGAGAGGCGGTTGTCGGCCTCGATGTGGTCGGCCGGGTAGGCGAGCCGGGCGGTGCCGGTGAGGCGGGCGCGGGATTCGTGGGCGGCGCTGTAGTTGTCGATGTGGCGGCACGCCTCGATGAAGGTGGTGGAGCCGCAGCGGCCGGTGTTGAGGACGAAAATATTCATCGTGGGGCGCTCCGGAGGGCGGCGCGCCAGGCGGCGCGCTCGGCGGGATAGCGGACGATGGCGGCGGTGATCTCCGCCTTGCGTTCGGTGCGCCGTTCCGTCGAGCGGATCAGCCGGTAGGCGCGGGAGTCGGTGCCGAAGTTGTGGTCGATGTTGGCGATGAAGCGGGCGAAGGCGGCGCGCGCCTCGTCGTCCACCGCGGTGCCGTGCCACCAGCGGTCGGGGTCGTCGAAGAGGATGCGTAGCCGCTCCAGCTTGCCGGCGGTGGCACTGTGCTTGTTCAGATACTTTTCGTGCAGCTCCGCCTCCACCTCCTCCACCGTCTCGAAGATGACCGCCTCCGCGGGCGGCTCGCCGGGGAAACCGGCGGCGGTGAGTCGTTCCATGGTGAACAGCATCACGTCGCCGAAGTACTGCCGTTCGAACTCCCCGGAGAGGTCGACTCGCGCACCGGATCGGTCAACCCCCGGGCGGTACTCCGAGTGGCCGATGCGCTCCACGGTGCGGGTGTGGAGCATCGGCAGGTTGGCCGAGAGGAAGCGCTCGCCCAGCTCCGCCTGGACGATCCGCCCGAGCACCGGGCCGGCCATGCGCAGCTTGAGCGGGGCGAAGGGGATGAACCACTCCAGCGCCTCGGGGGTGAAGAGGTAGTTGCCGGTGTAGACGGTGCGCGCCGGCTGCACCGTCTCCTCCAGCGGCGCCGGCTGGTAGTGGCTGCGGCGGGTGGGGTGTTCGCCGTCGAAGAAGCGGTCGAGGCGGGCGGCGAAGTCGGCGAAGGTGGCGGCGTGGTCGTGATCGCCGTCGAGGGGGCAGCGGTAGCGGTAGGCGGTGACCGTTGGACGGTAGCCGAAGAGGTCGGCCATGTCGTGGTAGGCCGCGTCGCTGACCGCCGGGCCGCCGCCGTCGTGGAGCGAGCAGGGGGCGGCGGGATCGCGGGGGGCGAGTTCCGCGAGGAAGCCGGTCACGTCGTCGAGGAAGTTGCCGGCCATCACCGCCGGGGCCACCGGCGGGTCGCCCACCACCTTGCCGGTGAGCAGCTGCGCGCCGCGTTCGCGGAAGATGCGGTCGAGGTGGTGGAAATAGTTGATGGCGTAGGGGCGCCGCTCGCCGTCCGGGGTCTCGACGTTGACGCGGAACTGCTGGTCGCTGTCGATGAAGTGGAAGAGGGTGTCGGGGCCCTCCGCGGCGAGTTCCGCGAGCTTGAGGTAGGTGAGGTTGCGGGTGATCGAGGCGCCCTTGTGCTGGAGTCTTTCCCCGTCGCCGATGATGCCGGTGAGGCCGGCATCGGTGTGGCGTACCACCAGGGAGCGCTGTTCCGCCTGGCTCAGGTAGAGGGTGTCCAGCCCCTCACGGCGGTAGTGCTCGGCGAGGGCGCGGTGGGCGGCGAGGCTCGCCTCCTGGAGGCTGTCATCCACCACCACCGCGGCCACCTTGCGGTAGCGCCCCGCGTGCAGGCCGCCGTAGCGGTAGAGGCGGCAGAGGGTGAGCAGGCTCTCCAGGCAGCTTTCGAGGTGCTCCGGCCGGTCGGCCACCGGGATGACCACGACGAAGCGGTGGCGGCGGTCGTCGCCGGTGGCGGCGATCCACGCCTCCTGCTCGCGGAACAGCTGCTGGTAGAGGGCGAGCCGCCCGTCGTCGAAGTGGTCGCGCCACAGCTCCCGCTCCATCAGGGCGACGGCCCTCCGGTAGCGCTCGATCCACTGCGCCGGGGTGTCGCCGGTGGTGGCGGGGAGGAGGGCCGCGATGTCGGGGTGGTGGCCGAGGGTGGCGACCATTCGCTCCAGGGCATCGGCGTGCATCGTCAATATTCCCTCGAATGGCGCGCTACCGTCTCGACGAGTAGTTGGGGAAGATGTCCTTGTCGATGACGATCTCGATCAGGTTGATCCCCTCATGCAGGTCGAGCCCGGTGAACAGTTCGTCGACCTGTTCGGCGCGCTCCACCCGGCGGTGGGCGATGCCGAAAGACTGCGCGAGCAGCGCGAAGTCGGGGTTGACGAAGTCGCAGTTGATGAAACGCCGCTGGTAGTGCTGGTGCTGGTTCTTGCGGATCAGCCCCATGGAGCCGTTGTTGAACAGCACCACGTTGAGCGGGATGCGGTAGTTGACCGCGGTCATCAGCTCCATCGCGCACATCTGGAAGCCGCCGTCGCCGAGGATGGCGAAGGTCGGGCGCGCCTCGACGAAGCGCGCGCCGATGGCGGCGGGGATGGCGTGGCCGAGCGAGGAGATGCCGGAGTTGGGGTGGTAGCGGTTGCCGCTGGAGACGTTGAGGAAGTTCTGGGCGAAAATGATGTTGTCGTCGAACAGCGTCGCCCCTTCGGGAAAGTGGCGCTCCAGTTCGCGGAAGAAGCGCTCGACCAGCGAGAAGCCCGACTGGAACAGGGTGTAGTCGCTGCCCACCGCCGACTTCGAGCGGTCGATCTCCTCGCTCAGCTGTTGCAGGCGGTCGCCGTTGCGCGCATCGAGCAATGCGAGCAGGCCGCCGAGCACCGCCTTGATGTCCCCCTCGATCGCCACCTCCGCCTCGAACACCTTCTCCAGCTGCTCGAAGTCGTGGTCCACCTGGACGACCCGTTTGCCCGCCAGCAGCTGGCGGTCCCAGACGTAGCTGGTGCGCTCGTTGAACGAGGCGCCGAGGATCAGCAGCAGGTCGGCCTTCTCCAGCAGATAGCGGTAGGCGTGGCCGCTGGAGGTGACGCCGAGGCTGCCGAGCGACAGGGGCGAGCGTTCGTCGATCACCCCCTTCGCCTTCAGGCTGGTGGTCACCGGGATCTTCAGCCGTTCGCTGAGCGCCGCCACCTCCGCCTGGGCGCCGGCGCGGATGCAGCCGTAGCCGGCGACGATCACCGGGCTGCGCGCCTCGGCCAGCCGCTCGGCCAGCGGGCGTACCGCGGCGGCCTCGTGAACGGAGGGGCGGTGGGGCTCGAACTGGATGGCGTCGAGGGCGGAGGCGTCGGCCAGCTCCCGCTGCACGTTGAAGGGGAAGCTGAGCAGCACCGGGCCGGGGTTGGGCGAGCGCAGGATCTTGGCCGCCCGGTTGAGCACCTGGGGCAGGTAGTCGGTGCGCTCGACGATGCGGTTGTAGCGGGTGATGCCCTTGAACAGCGAGAGCTGGTCGATGCTGCCGCCCTCGCCGGAGCTCTCCTGGAGGCCCCCCTTGCCGAAGATGTGGGTGGGGGTCTCGCCGGTGATGATGAGGATCGGCAGGCGGTCGGCGTAGGCGTTGGCGATGCCGGTGACCAGGTTGGTGGCGCCGGGGCCGGCGGTGGTGATGCAGGCGCCGATGCGCCCGGAGGCGCGGGCGTAGCCGCCGGCCATGAAGGCGGCGCCCTGCTCGTGTTTGGCCAGCACCGCCTGCACCGTGGAGTCGTGGAGGGCGTCGTAGACCGGCAGGATGTGGGCGCCCGGAACCCCGAAGAGGGTGTCGATGCCGAGGCGCTCCAGGTAGCGCACCACCAGTTCGCTTACGGGGATCTGCATAGCGTCGTCAGTTCATGGCGGCACGGGGCGCGCGTTCGGCTTGGGGTGAACGGCCGCGGCGCGCCGCGACGAAGGGGGCAATGATACCGAACGGCGGACGTATTCGTACATGACGATGGAGGCGGCGACCGAGACGTTGAGGCTCTGGATCGGGCCGGCGTGGGGGATCGACAGGGTGCGCAGCCCGGGGTAGTCGGCCGGGTCGAAGGAGAGGCCGTGCTCTTCGTGGCCGAAGACGAAGGCGCTTCTTTCCGGCAGTTCCGCGTCGGGTAGCGACTCCGGCGCCTGCGGGTCGAGGGCGAAGAGGGTGTAGCCGCGGGCGGTGAGGGTGTCGTAGGCGGCGCCGAATTCGTCGTGGAGGCGGGTGGGCACCTTGCGGAACGCTCCCTTGGCCGGCGCCGGGTCGAACGGGCCGATGTTCACCAGGTGGATCTCATGGACGCCGAAGGCCTCGCCGCTGCGGAAGATCTTCGGCACGTTGAAGCCCGCCTTCAGGCTGTCGAGGACGATCACCATCGGCAGCGGGCCGGGGGTGGCGGCCACGTTGCGCTGACGCTCGCGCTCGTAGCGCTTCATCCACACCTCACGCCCCAGTGCGTGCTCCGCCTTTCTTTGCGCTCGGGTCTTTTTGATCATGCTGCCGCCGGAAACTTCCGCTTTTCAACGAAGCGCCCTGGAAGGCGCAAAGAAAGTGTTTGGGAGTACGTTGGGTGGGAAGAGCGCAGCGAAACCCACCATGGCGCCCTCTCCGCAACTACCGCAAGCCGAAACGAGGATTGGGGCAGGGTGCCGTAGCGTCGACCGACGTGCGGCTGGCGCGGATACGGTGTCCCGGTGGGTTTCGCTGCGCTCTTCCCACCCTACGGGTCAGTTGGGCTCGGGGTTAGCGAGGCGTCAGGTGGTAGACCACCTCGAGCATGGAGTCGATGCCGAAGCCGCGGTAGCGGGGGTTTTCGTCGATGATCTCCTTTTCGAAGAGTTTCTCGACACGGTAGCGTGCCTCGTAGTGGCCGCGCACCTCCTCCTCGCCGACGCTGAAGGGGGGGCCCTCCTTGCGGCTCTGGTCGTACTCCATGCTCACCAGCAGGATGTGGGAGCGGGCGGGGACGATCCGTTGCAGGTGCTCGGCATAGCGTTCGCGCAGCTGCGGGGGCAGCGCCACCAGGGAGGCGCGGTCGTAGACCGCGCCGACCCCGTGCAGGCGCTCGGCGGTGAGGTGGAAGAAGTCCCCCTGCAGCAGCTCCACGTGGTCGCAGCTGCAGCGCTGGAAGTCGCCATCCTGATGGCAGACCGCATCGAGCCCATGGTCGGTGAAGAACGCTTCCACCGCCAGCTCGCTCACCTCCACCCCGAGCACCGGATGGCCCTGTCCGCGCAGCCACAGCATGTCCCGGCTCTTGCCACAGAGCGGCACGAAGACCCGCGCCTCGGCGGCGCAGTGGATGCGCCCCCAGAACTCCTGCAGGTGGGCGTTCACCTCCGCCTGATGCCAGCCGGTCTGCTCGTCGCGCCAGCGCGCCAACCAGTAGTCGTTGTTCATCGTCGTTCTATCTCACCTTGGGATGTTCGACGCGGAGAACGCAGAGACGCAGAGAACGCGGAGAAGAGAGATCAATGAAAACTCTTCACTGCGTTCTCTGCGTCTCTGCGCCCTCTGCGTTATTCACGAGCCTTCAACGAATCCACACCGTCTTCGCGTTGACGAATTCGCGGATGCCGTGGCGGGAGAGTTCGCGCCCGTAGCCGGAGGCCTTGATCCCGCCGAAGGGGAGGCGCGGGTCGCTCTTCACCAGGCCGTTGACGAAGGCGCAGCCGCACTCCAGTCGCGCGGCGAAGGCCTCGCCCCGTGCGCGGTCTTCACTCCACACGCTGCCGCCGAGGCCGAATGGGATGTCGTTGGCCACCCGCAACGCCTCGGCTTCGTCGGCGACACGGATCACCAGCGCGCAGGGGCCGAACACCTCCTCCTGGTGGACGCGCATCCCCGGGGCCACCCGGTCGAGGATCGACGCGGCGTAGAAACAGCCGTCTCCGCCGATCGGCTCGCAGCCGGTGACCGCCACCGCGCCGTGGGCGAGGGCGTCGTCGATCTGCGCCTGCATCTCCTCGCGCAGGTCGGGACGCGCCATCGGCGCGAGGGTGGTCGATTCGTCCAGCGGATCGCCGGGGCGCAGCGCCTCGGTCGCCGCCTTGAAGCGCTCGACGAATTCGTCGGCCACGCTTTCCACCACGATGAAACGCTTGGCGGCGATGCAGCTCTGGCCGCCGTTGAGGAAGCGCGAGAGCACCGCGGTCTGCGCCGCCGCCTCCAGGTCGGCATCCTCCAGCACCACGAAGGGGTCGGAGCCGCCCAGCTCCAGTACGCTCTTCTTCAGCACCTCGCCGGCGGTCGCCGCCACCTGGCGGCCGGCGGCCTCGGAGCCGGTGAGGGTGACCGCGGCGACCCGTGGGTCGCGGATCACCCCGGCGACCCGCTGTGCCTCGATCATCAGGGTGGTGAACACCCCCTCCGGGGCGCCCGCCTTGCGCCACACCTCCTCGATCGCCTGGGCGCACTGCGGGACGTTGGAGGCGTGCTTGAGCAGCCCGACGTTGCCGGCGCAGAGCGCCGGGGCGGCGAAGCGGAATACCTGCCAGAAGGGGAAGTTCCACGGCATCACCGCGAGCACGGCGCCGAGCGGCTGGTAGGCGACGTAGCTCTTCCCCGCATCCGAGTCGAGCGGCTCCGCGGCGAGGAACGTCTCGGCGTGGTCGGCGTAGTAGTTGCAGCCGAGCGCGGATTTCTCCACCTCGGCCCGCGCCTCGCCGATCAGCTTGCCCATCTCCAGGCTGATCAGCCGCGCCAGCTCCTCCTGGCGCGCGCGCAGCACCTCGCCCGCGCGGCGCACCAGGGCGCAACGTTCGGCGAGCGGGGTGGCCGCCCACGGCGCGCGCGCGGCGGCGGCGGCGGCCAGCGCGTGTTCCAGCTGCGTATCGTCCCACGTGGGGAGTTCAGCCAGTGTCTCGCCGGTGGCCGGATTGATCGATCGGAAGCCCATCGTCGCCCCTCCTCGTGGTGCTCGCTTTTCGCGCAGTGAAAACCTATCCTTGCCGATTCTACCCGTTTGCCTGGACGGACCCCAGCTATGACGCAGCGCAAGATCGAACAGGTCGCCATCCTCGGCGGCAGCGGCTTTGTCGGCCGCGTATTGGCCCGCCGTCTCGCCCTCGGCGGCAAGCGGGTGAAGATTCTCACCCGCCACCCACAGCGCCACCGCGATCTGGCGGTGCTGCCCGATGTCACCCTGGCGGCGGTCGACGTCATCGACGCCAAGGGGTTGACCGAGGCACTGCGCGGGATGGACGCGGCGATCAACCTGGTGGGTATCCTCAACGAGCGGGGGCGCGACGGCAGCGGTTTTCGCAAGGCCCACGTGGAGCTGCCGCGGCGGGTGGTGCGCGGCTGCATCGACGCCGGGGTGCGCCGACTGCTGCACATGAGTGCGCTGGCCGCAGACGAGACCAACGGCACCAGCCACTACCTGCGCACCAAGGGGGAAGGGGAGAGCGTCGCCCACGGGGTGGCGCCCAATGAGGTGGCGGTGACCAGCTTCCGGCCGTCGGTGATCTTCGGGCCGGAGGACAGTTTCTTCAACCGCTTCGCCGCGCTGATGCGGCTGTTGCCCGGTCCCTTCCCGCTGGCGTGCCCCAACGCGCGCTTTGCACCGGTCTATGTCGGCGACGTGGCCGAGGCGTTCGCCCGCGCCCTTGACGATTCGGCCACCTTCGGCAAGCGCTACGAGCTCTGCGGTCCGCAGGAGTACACCCTGTGGGAGCTGATCGACTACACCTCGGACCAACTGGAGCTGTGCCGTCCGGTGCTGCCGCTGCCCGACGTGGCGGCCCGGTTGCAGGCGATGGTGATGGAGTTCGTGCCCGGCAAGCCCTTCTCGCTGGACAACTACGGCTCGCTGCAGACGCCGAGCGTGTGTAAGGAAAATGGTTTGGCGGCGCTGGGCATCGAACCGACCCCGCTGGACGCGGTGGTCCCCCGCTATCTCGCCGGCCGCGGCGAGCGCAACGCCGACAACAGTCGTCGCCGCCGCACCGCGGGGCGGTGATTCATCCATGTCCCGGCAGGCTCCCGGGAGCCTGTCGGCTCAGGATTGGGTTCCCGGGTGCCGAAAGCGCTCTACACACCAGCGTAGCGGTGCGGTGATACGCCAGCTTCGGGACGACAGGATTTCGCGCAAGCTCTCATGCTGCCTTTCGGCCAACCGGCGAAACTTTTCCAGTTCGGACCGGGTGGCTTCCAGATCCCGGTCGCGCGCCGCCAATGCGGAACCCAGTTCGGCCAGCTCTCCTTCCTGCGTTCCGATGCGCTCTTCCAACTCTTTCTCGCGCAGTCGTTGGGCGTCGATGTATCCGTGCAGATCGGTCCATCCCCACTCACCGGCGTGTCGGGTGACGTCGGGGAGCGATGCGAGTTGCTCGGAGATCCCGCTGCCGTTCGGCTCTCCTTCGCGCATCCGCTCCAGGACGACGACGAATTCCGTTCCGCCACGCTCGGTTTCGTAGAAGGAGTGGACCCGGAAGTCGCAGAGACCGAGGTGCATCACCTCTTTCAACAGGTGTGTGAAGGAGAATGGCGTATAGGTTGTGCAGTGGCAGTCGATATAGCTCTCCGGAGACTCGTCCCGGAGGAGCGCTTCCTTGATCCACTCCCGATCGAAGTGGGTCTCCGGATACGTGTCGGGATCGAATTGGAGGTTTTCGAAATTGGCCAGCGGCACCTCCACGTAATTTGAGAAATGATCGTAGATGTCGCCCAGTGAAGGCCGCGTCTGTTTGCTGTGGAAGGCGTCGATCCAACGTCCGGCGCCCGTGAGTTCCCGCTTGCAGTCGAAGATGTAGCGCTGATCGGGAATCGCCAGGGAGAGAAACCCTCCCGGTCGAAGTACCCCGGCGATTTCCCGAAACCAGCCGATCGGATTGGGGACGTGTTCGATCACATGGGACGCAATCACGAAATCGAATCCGTCGCCCAGATCGTCCCCGATGATCTGGCGGAGGGAGTGCCCTTCTTGCAGCGTGTAGTGGACGGTGACGATTTTATCCACATCGACGTTGGGGTCGTTTGCGTATTTGGCGCGTAGCGCATCCGTGGACGTCCAGTCCACATAACGTACGTCGTATTCCCCTTCGGATACCAGTGGATGGCACAGGGCACCGATTTCAAGGCCTCTGCTTCCCGCCGGGAAGGCGCTCAGCAACTTTTCATTGCGGTCCATAGGGCCGATGTTCTCCTGATCCACGCCTGAGAATTGAGGACGCCCAGCATCCAGGCGGATCGCTTGCTGAAAGTAGGAAACTGAAGCCGGATCTTAACACCAAACGGGTGTAGCCCTCGCGGAAGTGCTTTCGCGGTGATCTGCATGCCGGTCGACCACGATTCGGTTCCTCGGCGGTCAGTCGAAATCGATGAGGTATGCCTCCAGTTCGTCGGGGCCGATTTCCTCCTCCGAGAGGGCGGCGGGGCAGACGCTGATGCCCGCGAGGCGGACGGTGAGCGGGTCGCCGGAGACCAGCGGGTGCCAGGGGGCCAGTCCCCGTCCTTCGAAGAGCCGCCGGTAGGCGCAGCTCTCCGGCATCCACGGCACCAGGTCGAGGCGCTCCGGGCCGAGCTGCAGGCACTCCGGGACCGTCTTCAGGCGGTTGGCGTAGTCGGAGCAGCGGCAGCTCTTGCGGTCGAGCAGCCGGCAGGCGACCAGGGTGTAGTGGATCTCCCCCGTGTCGATGTCTTCGAGCTTGTTGAGGCAGCAGCGTCCGCAGCCGTCGCACAACTGCTCCCACTGTTCGCGGGATAGCTGGTCGAGGGGGATCTCTTCCCAAAAGGCCTTGTAGGAGCGGCCCCTAGG